>NZ_JADBTB010000122.1:0-14816 GCF_020246405.1 Microcystis sp. M083S1 | reverse complement strand
TTAACTTTAAACTCTAAGACAAACATTTTACGCAGGGGGGACTTAGACAAAATCAGTATAGCACAATAAAAGTTAAGTTAACAAGATATAGTTTAAAAAGCCGTCCTAAAAGGACGGGGCTTTAACCCAAAATTTCGGTAACTCTTTCTTTTTTTCGATTCTTTGACCATTTTCCTGGTCGTAAGGTGATTTCTGATCAAGAAGATACCTGATAGATTAAAATAGGGGAAATGGCGAGTAGAAAAGAAAAAAATGGTGTCTATGCCAGAAGATACAGCCTTAACCCCCTCTCAAATCGAAGACTTACGTTTTGCAGCTAAAAAGATGACGGGGACTTCTGGGGGAGCCTTTCAAGGGAGGATTTGTCAAAAGTATTTTGAAGGAAATGCCAGAAAAACGGAAAAAATCTTGGGTTGGGGGCGAAGAGCAGTCCAATTGGGATTAGAAGAACAAAGAAGCGGCATAATATGTGTTGGGCGACATTCAACTCATAGTGGAGCGAAAAAATGGAAGAGAAACAACCCGAAGCTTCCGAGTCTTTAAGAAAAATAGCCGAGTCATACGCACAACAAAATCCAACATTTAATAAGCCCATTGCTTATACTCGACATGAGTGGAAAAGGTCAATAAAGTTGAAGTTAGTCAAGTTTAATTATTGTAATTAATCTGCTAATATTTGTCTTTTATTTACTTGTCAAAAAACCATCATTAGAACTTGAAAATAAAGTTAGGTTAGCGGAAGGTGTTCGCTAACTATTTTCCCCTTATTTTTTAAGTTGATTAGATTAGGTAAACTCTTGGTCAGAAATCACCTTATGATTTTTATTTTGTTAGCCATTATTCTTCCTTTATTTTGTCAAGAATGTCTCAGAAGAACAAAATCGCTTTAATTTTCATTGAATTGGGATTAATTAGCGCTATTGCTTTAAGCTTAGTTCTTCCAGAGGAGAAATTAATCCTTGCTTTATCTTTGCCTAGTGCTTTAGTCGGAGCGGGGTTAGCTCAATGGTCATCTTCTTCTAAGGACAATCAATGACTTTATGGCAAAGGGTGGCGAGCCGGTGGTCAAAAAGGACCACGATGGAATTATTCGGAGTGATCGATTTTTTGGGGGGGGTATCTAGAATGATAAAATAGGTGAAGTTCAAAGCATCATTCATTAGCTATGACCACAACCTACAAAGTAGAAATTTCTCATTTAGGAAAAATACAAACGATCGAAGTTAGGAAAGATCAAACTATACTACAGGCGGCCTACGATGCGGGGATTGACTTACCCAGTTCTTGCAATGCGGGCGTATGTACTACCTGCGCCGCTCAACTTTCCCAGGGTAGCGTCGAACAAGGTGAGGGCATGGGATTATCCCCCGACCTGCAAAAAGAAGGCTATGCTTTGTTATGTGTGGCCTATCCTCGCTCCGATATTAAACTGGAATCTGGCAAGGAAGAAGTAGTTTATCAACGTCAATTCGGAAAACCCTAGGCCAAACTGGGGTTAAGATGAGAAATTTTCGGGGGTTTCCCCCCAAAAAAACAGATTTTGAGCCAATAGAACCCAGCAAACCCTAACTAATAGTCGAATGCTGACTACTCAGGGAAAACTTTTCCTCTCTACCCTTAAGGGCCGCTTTCATGAAACCAGAAAAGAGAGGATGAGCTTTATTGGGACGAGAGCGAAATTCGGGGTGAAATTGGGTAGCAATAAAGAAAGGATGTTTTGGTAGTTCGATAATTTCCACCAAACGACCATCAGGAGAAGTGCCACTCACCAGATAACCAGTCTCAAAAAAGAGACTACGATAGGCATTATTGAACTCGTAACGGTGACGATGGCGCTCATAGATAACCTCCTGACCGTAGAGGGAGAAAGCCAGACTATCGGGGTTTAAACGGCAGGGATAGAGACCTAAGCGCATTGTTCCCCCTAAATCCACCACATCTGCCTGTTCTGGCAGTAAATTAATCACTGGATTGGGTGTATCCTCTTCAAATTCGGAACTATTGGCCCTTTCCAATCGGGCCACATTGCGACCCCATTCGATAATCGAACACTGCATCCCTAAACAGAGACCCAAGAAAGGAATATTATTGACCCTAGCATACTCGATCGCCTTAATTTTGCCATCCACACCCCTAATACCAAAACCACCTGGTACCACAATACCGTCAACACCGCTTAAATGAGCTTCGGCCGAATCGTTATCCACATCTTCGGCACTTACCCAACGCAATTCTATCTCGCTATTAAGGGCAATGGCAGCGTGTTTAAGGGCCTCCACCACCGAGAGATAAGCATCCCCCAACTGCACATATTTACCAACAATAGCTATCTCTAATTTTTGACCGGGGGATTGCATCTGTCGGATGAGATTTTCCCACTCCTCCAGATGGGGGTATCGGGAACCCAGGTTTAATAATTCTAGGGTTTGTTGCGCTAATCCCTCTTTTTCCAGATTGAGGGGAACTTCGTAGATACTGCTGGCATCCTGAGCAGTAATCACCGATTCCACCGGCACATCACAGAAAGCTGAGAGTTTTTCTTTTAACCCCGGTTGTAGGGGTAGATGACAACGACAGACTAACACATCCGGTTGAATACCGATCGATCTTAATTCCTTGACCGAGTGTTGCGTCGGTTTTGTTTTCATCTCCTTGGCGGCCGGAATCCAAGGAATTAGGGTAACGTGCATATAAACCACGTTATTTCGACCCACATCCTTCCTAAATTGCCTAATTGCTTCTAAAAAGGGCAAAGATTCGATATCCCCCACCGTACCACCAATTTCTGTGATGACAATATCGGGGTTGGTATCTTTGGCCACCCGGAGAATCCTTTCCTTGATTTCGTTGGTAATATGGGGAATTACCTGCACGGTTCCCCCCATATAAGCACCACGGCGCTCTTTATTCAATACCGCTTGATAAATCGAGCCAGTAGTCACGCTATTGAGACGGGAGAGTTCCGTATCGGTAAAACGTTCGTAGTGGCCAAGGTCGAGGTCGGTTTCGGCCCCATCATCGGTGACAAATACCTCTCCGTGTTGAAAAGGACTCATCGTACCCGGATCCACGTTGATATAGGGGTCTAATTTCAGAATTGAGACGGAATAATCCCGACTTTTCAACAATCTTCCCAAACTAGCGGCGACAATTCCTTTCCCAATACTGGAGACGACTCCCCCGGTGACAAAGACAAATTTACTCATAAAATTTTTCCTGCGATCGATTATACCTAGCAAGGGGTGAGAGTTTTCGGGATGGGGCGGTGTCATTTTCCCAGATTTCATTATAACCGGAGGATCTATACCCCGATCCTCGTTTTAGCTCCCTCTCGAAAATCTATTAGACCACAGCCTTCAGTCACCTTCATCCCAATCATCTAAATTTTCCGCTACAATCGAGAGTACTAAGACTCAGGGATTTATAAACTACTATTCATGATAGATTTTAATACTCTCGCTGAATTTTCCCGCAACTATTGCGTCTCGATTTGTGCCTTTTTAGTCCCCGCTAACTTAGTAACCACCGTTTTAACCCTTCTTTTTCTCTATTTCGGCCGTCCTACCCGTCAAGTCTTCCCCATTGCTTCCCTAGCTTTGTTGTTCGCTCTCACTATGTTTCTCCACGTCGCCACCTGGTTAATGATTGGTGTGGTTATGGCCCCCACTTTTATCCTCTTTGGACTGGGTTTAACCTGTTTTGTGATCAATCTTCAAGCCATCAGCGATCGCCAAAGCTTGGAACAGTTATTACACACTGGAGTTAGTCGTCTGGCCCGCTCTTTCAACTAAGAAAAGCGCCGAGACTTCCCACCCCACCATGAAGATAACCGCCCTTATCTGGCTGAATTTTTTTCAGCCAAAGACTTGACAAACTCAAAAATTTTTGCTAACCTTGTAGTATAGTGGGAATCCGTGTCCGCCTACGAACTCTCTTTTTAACTCTTTCTCAAGAATAAAAATTTTAACCCGAATTGCCGGTACTAGCTAAACTAAGAGCAGTACCACGGGAAACGGTGACTATGGAAGTTATTTGCACGCGTCCCCACTGTCCGAAACCGCGTAATCAATGCCCAGACCTAGACGATAGCAATCGCTTAACCTCGATCGAGCAGAAATATTGTACTACTTGCGGGATGCCATTAATTTTAGGGGGACGTTATTTGCCGGAACGTCTATTGGGAAAAGGAGGATTTGGGGCGGCATTTTTAGCAGTAGATCGTTATAGTCCCAAAAAAGCTAAATGTGTACTCAAACAATTTCAACCTTCCGGTAATTTAAGTCCGCAAGCTTTAGAAAAAGCGAAAAATTTATTTTTTCAAGAAGCGCAAGTTTTAGAGGAGTTAGGAAGAGAACATCCCCAAATCCCCGATCTCTATGCTTTTTTCCCTTTAAAAGTCAAGAATCAATTAACGGGAGAAGAAGAGCAATTTTTCTATCTGGCCCAGGAATATATCGACGGTAAAAACCTAGAAGAAATTCTCCAACAGCAACAAAAACCCTTTCAAGAAAGTGAAGTTAAAACCCTTCTCCAAGAATTACTTCTTATCCTCAAATTTATCCATGAAAATGGTTCCATTCACCGGGATATAAAACCATCTAACATCATGCGCGACAAAAATGGTCGCCTCTATTTGCTCGATTTTGGGGCAGTAAAACAGGCTACCAATAATCCCAATAATACACAAGAGAAATCCACAACAATTTATTCAGCCGGATTTGCTCCTCCCGAACAACAATTAGGCAATCAGGTATCGGCAGCCACGGATTTATATGCCCTAGCAGCTACCTGTGTTATGCTCTTAACTAATCGCGATCCTGACGAGCTATACGATCCCCAAAAACAGGTCTGGAATTGGCAAAATTATGCCCCTAACATCAGTGCAGATTTAGCCCGAGTATTCAATAAAATGTTACTAGCAAATCCCCTGGATAGATTTCAATCCTGTGGAGAAGTTTTAACCGCTTTAAATACACCTCCCCCATCTCCTCCATCCCCTCCAGCTTCTCCAATTCCTCAATCCCCTCCAGCTTCTCCAGTGATTAGAAAAACTTCCCGCTTTTCTCTTGGGGAAACTTTCGCTAATGCTGCCTTTACAGGATTTGAGGGGACATTATTAGTAATTGCCTTAAATAGTTTAGTCCCCTCGGTAGGAATTGTCATCGCCTTTATGATCTTAGGTGGCTTAGTTTTGGCATTATTTAAAAAAGTGATTGAAGGAAAAGATCTACCAATTATCGCAGCAATTACCCTCACCCTCCTCTTCTTTCTTTCGCGACTGCAAGGAAGCCTAAATTTTCCTGAAATTGCTATCATTGCCGTGATGGCTGCCATCGGGGCCATTGCTATTACCGCCTTTTTCCGGTTAATATATCAGATAATTTTGCGATTATTTTAAAACCCTAAAAGTTGCCAAATTATCATCACTACCGCCGGTAATCGTGCCACCGAGGTCTAAAATAGTTTGCAGATAGTCGAGGATTTCCTGAGAAATTAACTCTCCCGGCATCAAAACGGGAATACCGGGGGGATAGGGACAGATAACATCAGCACTAAGACGATCGAGGGCATTTTTCCGGGATACTATCTCTGTAGGGGCAAAAAAAGCCTTTCTAGGAGAAATAGCCGAATTTGCCGTGACTGGAGGAGGAGTGGGGGGTAAACTGGTAGAGGAAGGGGATTGAAGGCATTGAAAAGCAGTAATTAGGCGATTAATGTGTTCGCGATGATTGCCGATGGAGATAATAAAAGTAAGTTGGCTTAAAGTCGGTAATTCCGCCGTGACAGCGTATTTTTCTCGCAAAATATCGTCTATTTCGTAACCAGTTAAGCCAAAATCTTTGACAATTACCGTTAAACGAGTGCGATCAAACCAGTGACAACCCGGGATAGAATGGGGAAAGTCTAAAACAGAGATATTAGGGATTTTATCGAGTTCTTTTCGGGCAGTAGCGGCTAAATCGAGGGTTTTGGTCAGTAAATCTAGGCCTTGCGTCGCCATTTGCTTTCTAGCACTATCAAGGGAGGCGAGAAGCAAATAACTAGGGCTAGTGGTTTGAACTAATTGTAAGGCTCGATCGACTTTTTCGGAACTAATGCGATCGCTTTTTAAGTGTAACATCGATGCTTGAGTTAAGGCCCCTAAAACCTTATGGGTGGACTGAATAGCCATATCGGCGCCGAGAGAGAGGGCAGCCGGAGGTAAATCGGGATGAAAGGCAAAATGGGCCCCGTGAGCCTCATCGACGAGCAGCGGGATAGAATAATGATCGGTAATCTGGGCGATAGTTTCTAAGTCACAGCAAACCCCTTGATAGGTGGGAGAGACTACCATCACCGCTTTGGCATCGGGATGGAGTTTCAGGGCATTTTCGAGGGATTGGGGGGTTATATTTAAATTTAGATCGATAGTGGGATTATATTCGGGATTGATAAAGATAGGCTGCGCCCCGGAGAGAATTAAGCCAGAAATTGCCGATTTATGAATATTTCTCGCCAGAATAATTTTATCTCCCTCGCCGCAAGTGGCTAAAATCGCCGCAATAATGCCACAACTGGAGCCATTGACCAAAAACCAGCTTTTATCTGCCCCAAATGTCTCGGCTGCTAAAATTTGCGCTTCTTTAATCACTCCCGTCGGGGCAAACAAATTATCGAGGTCGGGTAATTCGGGTAAATCGGCTTTAAAGACGCTTTTTCCCAGTAAATTACTTAAATCTTCCCCGATTCCTTCCCCCTGCTTATGCCCTGGCGCGTAAAATGGTACATCTAAACTATTGACTTTTTTTTGCAGTTGTGATAGAAGGGGAGCGGATTCTGGCGAAGGCATTTTTAGAAGGAATTATGAATTATGAATTATGAATTATGAATTATGAATTAGACCTCGACCTAATATTATCTCAAGACCAAAAGTCTTTCTAGTCAAGGAATCTACCCTAATAAAAATTATTTTAATTGCCTCATATTTTTTCAGTGAAATTGAATTAGCAACGATAGACATACATTCCAGCCATCGAACTACTTAATTAGTATGCAGACTAAAAGCAAGCTGTGACTGGGTTATAATTTTTGGAGATGTCAATTAGACCTCGACCTAATATTATCTCAAGACCAAAAGTCTTTCTAGTCAAGGAATCTACCCTAATAAAAATTATTTTAATTGCCTCATATTTTTTCAGTGAAATTGAATTAGCAACGATAGACATACATTCTAGCCATCGAACTACTTAATTAGTATGCAGACTAAAAGCAAGCTGTGACTGGGTTATAATTTTTGGAGATGTCTATTAGGAAGTGGGGGACGAGGAGGCCAGGAGCAGGGAGAATAAATAAAAGCTGACTCCTGACTCCCCAAAAGGAAAACTTCGTAGCTCACCATTAAGATAACTGCTCTAACATCTCTAGGGACATTTAAGGCTTTTTGGACCCTATGTCCACAGCAACGGTCAGACTTTTGGCTTTGTTGGTTGCCATTGAGAAATTAAGCGAGAATACCGACCATATTAAGCGGATTTCGCCGATAGCATATCTCTGGAAGAACGCCATCCTAAGTCTGATATAGCAGGGGATAGCTTACGGTTTTAACCATTCCCGATGTGTTGAAATCTTCTAGAACTATCGTAGTGAAAAAGCCAATTAGGCAAGGGATTCTCCCACTTCTAAGAGGGGACAAAAGGGAAAATAGGGGGAAACCGTCCAGCGATAGAATTTTTTGCTGCTGGTGGACTGAAGATTAAAACGCAGGGAAACAAAGGGGAAAAAGGGAGATAGGGAACAATTCCAACTGAAAGCCGGCTGAGAAGTGGTATTATCGCCCTGCAAAGACCAAGCAGGGTATTGAAAAACCTCCAGGACGAGGGATTTTCCTTCATCGGTAACTTGGGCGCAGCTGCGACTAATGCCCGAAACCAAACAGAGACTATTACCGACACAATTGTCATTAGAAGCCACGATCAGGAGATCTTCCCCGGTGGTGGTTAGTTCAAAAGCGATAAAATCTCCAGCTTGCCAACGACTAAGGACTTGTCCCTGGGCATTCTGGTAGATAGCGCTGCAGTTTTCGGGATCGAGAAGACGATTACTATCGGGATCTAAGTAACCGCAAACCTTGCCCATCAGAAGGGTTCCATCCTGAAACCCATACACCCAATCAAAGGTATCGATGTTAGCGGCCCCTTGATTGCTTTTGTTGACCAATAGTAATCGATCGCTGACCACGGTTATTAATTCTCAATCAAACTAAGCTTCCCTTGATAACAAAGGTATCACTAAATACTAATTTCCCAAGGAAAAGATTTATTAATCTTAACTTGTCGGCCCCTGGGGAGAGTAAACTGGTCAGCTTAAATCAAGGCCAAAACCTGCTATCTTATGGGGAGACAAAAATTATCTAGATCTTGTTTTAGCGAGTGGTAGTAAGGGCATGGCGTACAAGCGGGTATTATTAAAACTGAGTGGGGAGGCCCTGATGGGCAATCTCGGCTATGGGATCGACCCGATGGTGGTTTCCGCTATCGCCCAGGAAATCTCCGAAGTGGTTGCTCAAGGCATCCAATTGGCGATCGTGGTCGGTGGGGGCAATATTTTTCGCGGGGTGAAAGCCGCCTCGGCCGGCATGGATCGGGCCACGGCCGATTATATTGGTATGATAGCAACAGTCATGAACGCTATGACCTTGCAGGATGCCCTAGAACGAGCGCAAGTGCCGACTAGGGTATTAACGGCGATCGCTATGCAGGAATTAGCTGAACCCTACATCCGCCGGCGAGCAATCCGTCATCTGGAAAAAGGTCGGGTGGTGGTTTTCGGTGCGGGATCGGGTAATCCTTTCTTTACCACCGATACCACGGCGGCCCTGCGCGCTGCCGAAATCGATGCGGAAGTGGTGTTTAAAGCGACGAAAGTGGATGGAGTTTATGATTCCGATCCCTCCCACAACCCTAACGCGCGACGCTTTCAAAGTCTCACCTACGGTCATGTACTGACCCATGATCTGCGGGTGATGGACGGAACTGCGATCGCTCTGTGCAAGGAAAATAATATCCCGATAGTCGTTTTCGATCTGTCGGTGACAGGTAATATTGTTCGCGCTGTCAAAGGTGAACCCGTTGGAACATTGGTAGGAGGATTCTGTGAAGTTAGCTGAAGTTCAAGACCATATGCAGAAAACCGTCGAATCAACCCAGAGAGGTTTTAATACGATTCGTACTGGCCGGGCAAATGCTTCTCTTTTAGATCGGATCATGGTGGAGTATTATGGCATGGAAACTCCCCTCAAGTCCCTGGCAACCATTAGCACTCCCGACGCAACCACGATCGCTATTCAACCCTTCGATCGTACCAGTATGGGGGCGATCGAAAAGGCGATTTCTCTCTCGGACGTGGGTTTAACCCCCAGTAATGACGGTCAGACCATTCGTTTGAATATCCCTCCCCTCACTAGCGATCGCCGCAAGGAATTGGTCAAATCGGTGGCGAAATTGGCCGAAGAGGGAAAGGTGGCGATCCGCAATATTCGCCGGGATGCGATCGATGCTATCCGTAAACAGGAGAAAAGTCACGAGATTTCTGAGGATGAATCCAGGGATTTACAGGATCAGGTGCAGAAATCCACCGATAAATTTATCGCCAAAATCGAGGATTTATTAGCGACAAAAGAAAAGGATATCTTGACGGTTTAAGTTTTTTTCTCCTCAGGGATAGAACAGGCTTTTTGTCTGTTCTATTTGGCTTTTTATCTCTATTTAAAAGCTATAGAGGAGTCAGTCCCGATGCAACAATTTATACTAAATCCGTTGAGTATAGGCTACTTATGAGGACAGGCAAAAGGGGGAATACATAATCAGTTTTTAATAACTGGATTTAGTATGACGGGGTAATGTGTTGTTGCTTACACTGATTTTTGGGAGTCATATAAGACAGTAATTTCTGGTAAACTTCATCGAGGCAAGGATTTATAGATTAGTAAGAAAGAGTCTATATTTCTCTAAAAAATCGTGGCTATTTGATATTTTATCTATGACTACTGACCAGCAGTAAATTTATCTGGTTTCATCAACAATTGTCAGCGTAATTCCGTCAAAAGTTCGAGACTGACTTGATGACCATTCCTGTTGAGTAATTTTAATCCCTTTTGCTTGAGCATAATCAGAATGAAACTCAAAAAATACTTGATTTCCTGCTTTAAAAATTTTAGCAAATTTATCGGGATATTTAGTCTTACTTAAAGCAATTTGAGCATCGAGAGAAGAACCTAACCAAATAGGAATTTCTCCTAAAAGAATTTTACGACTTTCTTGGTCATTCCACCGAATTAATAAATATGTACTTTTTTGTAATTGACGTTCCTCCTCCCAAAAGATCATCAAACCGATACAAAACCCTAAAATAGATGCACCAATTAAACGTCCTAACCGATCTGCTAAACTGGTTTCTATGGGAATAAATTGAGTTAATATTAAAGACATGAGAAGAAATCCAATTGACGCTAAACTACCCCCTAAGCTACCGCCTAAAAAAGCTCTTAATCTTTGTAAATTGGGAATAAAATAAGAAATACCTAAAGCGACAATGGCTCCTAAAATCGTCCATGCAATCAAACGAATGGCAATTTCTAAGGCTGAGGAAAAATTAACAGATGGTAATAATAACCATGATCCTGAAAAGAGAACAATAATGCCAAAAAACCAAGCTAACCCTTTTGAATAAAAAGTATAATATACTCCACAACCGACAATAAAACCAGCTATCAAGATTCCTGCATCCCCTAAATAATCGATGGTAAAAATCCAAGCTACAGCAGCAATAACTCCCAGTAGAAAACCTCGGATTAAGATTTCCTTTAAAGGAATATTACGTTTGATTGAATTGAGAATTCCAAAAGTAATTGTCCCAGCAATTCCCCAATTAATGACCCCAGCGATTAATTCAGAATTAGGAAGATTGGTTAAAATGGTAAATAGAGAAGAACCGATCCCCCCTGCGATTAAACCAGCAATAGTGCTTCCTATTAAAATCAGGAAAGTTTCTTTGATGGTTAAAAGACGACGATGTAAATAGTGATTCTGAGCAACAATTAAGGTTAAAGATAACCCTAGAGTAATAATAGCTGTCCATCCTCCTGTTCTTAACGAAGAATAAGTTAAACTATAATTACCTGTTGTTTTTGATTCTAATAATTGCTGATTATTAATCGCTAATTCTGCTTGACGAAACCCTTGATCAATTTCGCCAGAGTTCGCATAAAAAACTAAATTAGGATCCCCTGTTAAACGGGTTAAGTATTGAATATCAGCATCTCCTGTGGCGACAACAATCATTAAAATTGATTGATTTCTAGCTTTATTAGCTGCTAGAATAGCTTGAAATTGAGATTGAGGCATTCCATCCGTAAACAGTAAAATATAACGATTATTGTCAGTAGAAGATAAAGATGCGATCGCTTGTTTAATTCCTGCTGCCATCGGTGTTCCGCCTAGTGCTTGTAAGCTGTTAATTCCCTGATTTAATTGTGCCTGATTAGTGCTTAAAGAAGTGATAATATTAACCGTTTCACCGAAATTAATCACCCCTAACTGTTCTTTTGAGAAGTCGCGACGGTTAATAAAATTGATTGCCGCAGTTTTGACTTCTTCTAGTTTGCCACCTTCCATACTACCTGATGAATCGATTAAAAGAATAACCGCTTTTTGATCGGTTTGAGGTAGGGGAGAAAGTTCGGTTAAATGAAGAAACCATTCTCCTAAAATTAGAGCTATAATTAAACAGCCAATTCCTCCATATAAGGCAAATAATAAGGCTTTTTGATAATTTTGTTTGAGGGTTTGCAATAAACTTAACATGGTCTTTAATTTTTTAATAATTGAATTGGTTTTGAAAGGGAATAAAGTTGACGATATCGCTTACTTTTTATTTAGGAACTACCTCCCAAATAAAAGCCTAGCAAAAACATGATTAAGATGCCAATAATAAATAAGATAGACCAGGAAAAACCCGCAAATAAAACAAGACAAGCAGGGAAAGAAATCAGAGTTCCACCAACGAAAAAGATACCCACCAAAAGAAAGAGCGGTACTTTAATAGTATGGGTCATTAGTTGATAAAAATCACCAAGAAAACCCAATAAATTATTAAAAATTTTAGGTTTGAACCTTTGAGAAACTTTTTTCCTAAGATAATTTTCAGCATCAGAGTTTAGAGGATAAATCACTTGAAAGGTTTGGGGTTTATAAATTTCTTCAATCTGATAAGACCATGCGGTTAATTTGTTTTTCTTTTTTCTTCTTTCTGCCAGTTGATTGATCATAATAACCGTACAGGTTAGATCATGAGGAATCACTAAACAAGGATTTTTTTCTTCTAATAATGGTTTAAATTGCGGCAGTGTTAAAGCATCATTATGACGGGTCTTAGAATCATCATAAAAATGGGGTTGTCCGATATCTTTTTGATCAAAAGGGTTGAAAGTTGGCCTGTTGTTAGTATTAAACCATGCTAATAAATCCGTTAATTTTCCTAATCCTTGCGCTATAAAATAACGATATAATAATACTTCTTCTCTGTTGAGATCCTTTCCTTTACTAATAACAGCAATGATTGACCAAGCCTCTTTTTTATTTTTAACTTCTCGACCGATTATAACAAATTTTTGAGGGTTTAAACTTTTAGGAAAGCAAGGAATTTTTAATAATTCCTCATCAATGGCTTGATAAACCACATCGGGAATCGGCTCTAAGGTACAATTCATAAAGTCTTCTTCGGTGTAATCTTCCACCCACCACAAAACTTGTGTACCAACTTGTGAAGATTGTACTTTAACTCCTGTACTAAATTCGTGAATCTCAATAGTACTCATGATTTTTTGTCAAAAGTAAGGATTATTGCTTAGTATTTATGTGCCGCTAATGGCGATCACCTCACCCTAAAATGAGTCTCTATTCAATCTTTTATCGTAGGATCGGGGGGAAGTTATGCAGGGGAGCGGCTAAATAATACAATTTTATTATAGTTGAGATAAAATTTAGGCGAAGCTGGATCAGCGATCGCATTTAACTTCGATAAATGAGACAGACTAAAGAAAGTTAATGAGGATCAAGTCATGACACAAAATGAGTTAATGTTAGAACGATACTTTACTATCCTAAAAACTAGGTTAAACTGTATAGGGAACTTCAACAAAGGGATGTTGAGTTAAGTCGAAATCTTTAGTATTGTGAGTGACTAATTTAAGGTTATAATGAAGGGCAATCGCTGCTTGAATTGCATCGGGTAATTTCCATTGTAGGCTCTTTTGATGGGGGAGTTTGTTCAACTTTTTCCTGATTTGTTCACGACGAAGTTGGATGACTAAATCGATGATAGTTTGATCTAATTCTATTAGGTGAAAGTAGGATAAAACTTGTTGAGCTTGATGAAAGGTGGTTTCATCCTCAAATCCAATCAAGACTTCTGCTTTAGTAATGATAGAAATACAAGCATCATTTTTATGTTTTCTAAGATAGCTGGTTGCTGCTGAAACTCCATTAAAATGGTCAATCAGAATACAAGAATCTATCAATTTTTTCATGACCATTCCTCTCGAATTTTCTGTTGATATTCTAACCCATCTCCTTTTGTCCATATTCCTTGAGTATTTTCTAAAAGCGTTTCAAAATCGGAAGAAGATCCAGCTATATCTTCTTCAACAACCTCAATATTAATGTTCAGCTTTGTTCCTTCTTTGAAGGGTAAATTAGAGAGAAGGATTTGCTGAGAGTTATCAAGGGTTATCTGAGTTTGATAGGAAGTCATAAGATTAAGCTATTTGAAGATAGTTAAAATCATTATAGCAGAAGTCAGAATTATGAGGTCGGAAGTCGGAAGTAAAAGCTATAAAGAAAATACAGTTTTTGTCATAGCAACGGCAAATGATATTTCTAAGTTTCCCCCAGAATTTTTAAGAAAAGGCCGATTTGATGAGTTATTTTCTGTTAATTTCCCTAAGGACGAGGAACGGAAAAATATTTTTAAAATTCATCTCATTAAAAGACGTAAATGGCATAAAGATATTGATCTCAATCTTTTAGCACAGCAAACTGATCAATTTAGTGGTGCTGATATTGAAGCAGTGGTGAAGGAAACTATTGAAAATGCTTTTATTGATACTTTTAAGGATTCTACCCCTCAGAATTCGGATATAACGACTATAACGACTGATCATTTATTGAAAGTTATTCCAACTATTCAACCCCTTTCAAAATCCTTTGCTGATAAGATTAAAATCATTCAAGAGTCTCTTGCAAAAATGAGTTTTAAGCCAGCTAGTTAGCCTATTTCTATTTAATTAATCAAATTTTATGTTCAAGATTGAGACAACTTAAAGAAAATTAATAGTATACTCGTTTTGAGACAGCATAGACAAGATAGCTTTTTACGAATAATAATAAGATACATTGATCATCGGAGAATAAGTCTTATGGGAGAATTAATTGGTTTTATCATCGGGATTTTGTTCCTCTTTATCATTATCGATATGATGTTCATGGGACAATTGGGATTAACCGGCGGATTTATCGGTTTATTGATGCAAATCTTGATCTCAGTCTTCCAAGCGGTAATTCAGGTAACTATGCAGTTGATCGGGGTATTTGTCCCCATTTTAGTGCAAATTACAGGAAACGTTCTTAAATATACGGCAAAAGCAGCAATTCTCATTTTAAAAAGTAACAAGTGATACAGACAGAAACAAAGCTTTAAGCGAGCTACAAAATGCGCTCCCGCGAGTGCGACTGCATCGCAGAGAAGTGAGTATATAGAGTATTTATACTCAAAATATTTGA
>NZ_JADBTB010000121.1:0-11964 GCF_020246405.1 Microcystis sp. M083S1 | reverse complement strand
TTTTTTCATTCATCAGCAGAGCTTATTAAATAAATCGAGCAGAGAGAAAATATCTGGTATAATGGCACTCCTGCAAGGATTTACCTAGGGATAAGCCGATTTATGTTGCTAAGGTTATATTTTGATAAACTTTTGTCAAGTTAGCCAGATAATCAAGTTATTTTGTGATCAGTTAGGGTAGGGAGATGACTACAGCCTTGTCATCGGAGTCAGCCATGGCAATTTGGCCGCTATTGTTGATGGTAAAGGCGGAGATACCGTCGCCATCGAGGTTAGGATTACCTGCGGTGATATTGTAGGTTAAGGGGTTGTTATCGGCATCAGTGGCGTTAATTGTGCCGACAACTGTACCGTTAGGACTGGTTTTAGAAATGCTGAAAATAGCATCATTAACCAGTAAAATAATTTTATTGCTTAAAGGGATTAATAATAGTGAATTTTTTATTAATAATTAAACCATCTTGCATATCTTCTGAATACAAAATATTTGCATCATAAAATAAAGCGCAAGCAATCACTAAACTATCCCAAAATGATAGATGGTATTGAATTATCAGATTAGATGCAGATTCAAAAATATCAAGATTAAATGAGATAACTTGATATTTGCTATAAAAGGAAACAATTAATTTAAACAGTTGTTTTTCATCAAGCTTATGCTTTTTAAGTAAATTACAAGAAACCTCATTAATTATTTGGGTACTGATAATGATGGACTTTTCTTTAATTAATTGTTTTGCCAATATTCTTTTACTTTCTTCTTTTTTATC
Source organism: Microcystis sp. M083S1 (assembly GCF_020246405.1). Lineage (NCBI taxonomy): Bacteria > Bacillati > Cyanobacteriota > Cyanophyceae > Chroococcales > Microcystaceae > Microcystis > Microcystis sp. M083S1. Next base: position 11,194 of record NZ_JADBTB010000121.1, on the reverse strand, counting down.
AGTGGAAAAAGCATAAAGCTAAATATTAGACTCAACAAAACAAATATGACTTTTAAGTTCTGTCATAAATTTCTTCTCGTTTCATAAATTCTAAATTATCAACCTCTATAGGATTTGACAACAGGTATTCAATCATATCAATTTCAGTTTCACTTTTATTGAGTTGATTTTGAGCTTTAAATGCGGCAATAAGTACCTGTCTCTGCTGAATTTGTTCAGGTTTAAGTTCAGTTACATTAATATTTTTAATCATGGCTACATTGGAATGATTTTTACTTTAATTATACTAATTACACGCTCTCACAATAATGATCTTCCTTTTTTAGGTCTTTGACTAAAATTATCGGTGTTTATGAAGAGTTATTATAGCCTAGCCTTTGAATTATAACAAAGAGACATAAACCCCGTGCTTGTCCCCCTCTCAGTATACTGATAGTTTATTTAACAAAATAGTCCTCAAAGTTTTTCCCAGTAAACATTTCACGATTTCATGAGCAAAAATTATCACACAAAGTCGAGAACAGCCCAATTTCTACAAACTTGATCTCCTATCGTTTTTCCATCTTCAGACAGACTTCTTTCAACAAGCTATCTACCTGTTTGTCGAAAACGGCTTTACGATATATAGCAAAACACTTACATTATGGCTCTTATGGATGTATTCACTCATTTTTCTATTATACCCTGCGAGCGGCGGGGAATTAGACCCGAAGAGATTAAAGCATATCTAAATATTTTTGGGTTAAAAGTTAAACTTCAGGCTTTCATTTAGCGCAAATGTACTAAACAACTAATTTTCCCAAAAAAATTAGTTAACACACGATTGTAACATATAATTAATTTGCAAGAGTTCTAATGTTTTTTTGGATAGAAATCATGAAATCCCCCTCTCGTTTTTTCATCGGGATCGCTGGAACCATAACGGTCGGTTTCCTCGCTACCTCGTCGGTTCAAGCTTCGCCTTTAAATTTACAATTTCTCGGTCAATCGATTGTTCCCACGGGGTTTATTCCCTCAGGCCCAGCGGGAACCGTGAACGGTGTCTCCGTTCCGGTCGGGGGATTATCGGGCATTACCTACGATCCGGCGGCTAATAACTTTTACATCATCTCGGACGATCGCTCTCAGAACGGCCCGGCGCGTTTCTACACCGCAACGATCAATCCGACGCTATTTAATGTTAATGGGACGAATAGCGGCGTTACCTTTACCGGTGTTACGCCACTTTTACAGACTAACGGGCAAACTTTCCCCGCGCTGAGTCTCGATCCAGAAGGGATCGCGCTCGTGGGTTCTAATCTGTATATTTCCTCCGAAGGGGAGGTCTCTAATAATCAGATTCTCAATCCCTTTGTCAATCGATTCGCGCTGGCCAACGGTCAACAGAACGATACTTTACCGATTCCAAACCAGTTTATCCCCGCGCCGAACTCGATTCCCACCACAAGCGGGGTTCGCAATAATCTGGCTCTAGAAAGTCTGACCACCACCCCAGATCAGCGATTCCTGTTCACGGCCTCCGAGAACGCGCTTGTGCAGGATGGGCCGGCCGCGACGCCAACGAACGGTTCTCCCTCACGGATATTGCAGTACGATCTCGCTAATGGACAGCCGATCGCTCAATTCCTCTACAATACCGATCCAATCGCCCTTCCCCCGATTATTCCAAGCCAAGTCGATGTCAACGGACTCGTCGATTTACTGGCACTTGATAATAGTGGCCAACGCTTTCTCTCCCTAGAACGTTCTTTCTCTATAACGACGGGAACACCGGGGAATACGGGCTATACTGTGAAAATCTACGAGGTTTCCCTGGAGGGGGCCACCGATATTAGTGCCTTTCCCAGTATTAATGGGGTTTCGGGTATCGTGGCCGCCCAGAAAACCCTATTATTCGATCTGACCTCGTTAAATATCCCCATCGATAACGTGGAGGGGATTACCTTCGGCCCCGATTTACCGAACGGCAAGCGATCAATAATTCTCGTCAGCGACAATAACTTTACCCAGCTCCAATTTACTCAATTTCTCGCCTTTAGCGTGGAAACTGTACCCGAACCCTCAACCCTCGCAGGATTGCTGGTGATCGGTTGCGGTGTCATTCTAGTCAAAAAACGGGAAAGCTAAACAAAATCTGGCAACAGCATAGAGATCAGGCTATCTTTACGGTTGCCGAGCGTTTCGTCAATTGGACAATGGCTCTTCTAGGTTCTGTGTGATAAGTTTAACTTACAATATGATCGATCAATCTTTGTGTTCTTTCTGTCTTTGTGGTTCGTCTAGCCCCTCGCTAGGAGGAATGTATCTTAGAATACATTTTACCCACCAAATCCAAGAGAGCCTAATACCAAATAGGTTTTTAATAATATCATTAACTGCCAATCAAACTTTAAAAACCCAGTTATGGACTGTTGCTCCCTGTCCCAGCGCTCCCCGTTTCCACAAGGACACAAGTTACCTTGTGTCCCTTTTCAGTCTCAAAATCAGAAATTAGGCTAATCCGACTAATTTAGCGCTGTATTCCCACATTTTTGCCCCTCTTTCATCGTCGCGAGCTTGAGGAGAAACCCTTTGAACAAAGGATTTACCCTCTTTTTTCTGACGATTGCCCCAACTCCAGTAAGCACCGGATTGACGGTATTCGGGGTCAGCCACCACCATGGCCACTCTTTCCCCGGCTAATTCTTGGGAAACATAGCCACCGGTGATATTTTTCTGGAACCAGGGGAAAAACTGCTGGAAAAAGGGGTAATGGTTGCGGAAAAGGGGTGTATCGGCCACACAACCCGGATAGAGGGAAGTAAAAGTAATTCCGGTAGATTCGTGATAGCGTTTGTGCAGTTCCCGCATGGTGAGAACATTACACACCTTACTATCTTTGTAGGCTTTGACCGATTCAAATTTTTTGCCGTCGGCCATAGTAATCGGGGTTTTGAAACCCTTGGCAAACCCGTCTAAATCGCCCAAATCGGGACGAGGAGGAATTTTGCCGCCTAATTCATCGGGATTATGGGTGACAGTGCCGAGAATGACTAAACGGCGGTCGGGAGAAGGGGAATTTTTTAGATCTTCCAAGAGCAAATTCGAGAGCAGGAAATGACCTAAATGATTGGTGGCCATGCTCAATTCATAACCGTCGGGACTTCTTAAGGGTTCTTTGAGCAAAGGCAGATAGATAGCGGCATTACAGACTAAAGCGGTTAGAGATCTGCCCAAGGCCCGGAAATTTTTAACGAAGCGCCGGACGCTATCAAGGGAACCGAGGTCGATAAATTCAATACAGTAGTTATCCCGGGGAATGTTTAATTCCTTGGCCGCCTGTTCCATTTTCGGGATATCCCGACAGGCCATAACCACAAACCAACCTCTTTGAGCAAGGGATTTAGCGGCGTAGAGACCGACTCCAGAAGTTGTCCCAGTAATGATCACCGTGGGTTTTTGATCTTGTACCATTTTTTGATAGTTTTTGTTAATCGCTCTGGTCTAGGGAATATGCAAGGGATTCCGATCATAAATTTTATCGGTTGTCTTACCTGACCCCAGGGTTCCCTTTACATAACTTCAAATTTTCGTGAGTGTTCACTTATCAGTTATCAGTTATCAGTTATCAGTGATCAGACTTGAGTTTTAAGTTTACCGATCTTCCCACTTCCCCACCTCCCCAATTCATAATTCATAATTCCAGGTTAACGAATCGGTTTAGCTAAATCACCGATTTTAAAACCATTACCGGTAATAATGCGACCGACGCTAGATTGACCATCAGCTTCGACAATTTCGAGAGTGCCAATCGGTTGAGTAATCTGACGGATAACCTTACCCGTTTGCGGATCCTTGACCGTTTGAGTCGTCCGTTCGATGGAAATGCGTAAACCGACACGATAACCCTCTCCCGTGCCTTTATTGAGAATTACCTGATTTCCCGCCACGGCAGCCACTAAAGCGGTGACAGTCGGGAGCGAGCGAGGTGTAGCGGCGATTTGGTCGGCTTTATCATTGAGATTATCCACCACCTGCGCCACTGCCTTATCGGTGGCAATACTGAGTAATTTCCCTTCGTTGGAGGTTTGGGAACCACCCCCAACCCCTAAAACCACGGTTGAACCATCGGATTGATTGGCAGTACCATCTCCCTGAGCGGTGGTAATAATTTCGGCCGTGGTGGTATTAATTGCCCGGACATTTAACTTGACAAAAGCATCGGTTTCTGTCTTAGCGGTGCTAAAAATAATAAACGAGCCACCGGATTGTTTTTTTTGTAAATCGAATTGGGTAATCGAACCGATAATCACCACATCTACCCCCAAAATTTGCCCGATTTGAGCGGCGGTAGCGGCATCTACCCGTCCCGAAGCCCCAAAATTTTGTTCTCTGAGGACAGCATCAATGCGACTGCGCTCAATGACTGTATAGCGACCACTTTCTACCAATCTATTGACGAGAATATCACTAACACCACTGGCTCCACCATTGAGAAATGTTAACCACTGGGGATTACTGAGACCGCTATAATCGAAGTCTAAAACCGCTACGCGCACCTTTTCGCTTTTTTGGGCTAAGAGTAGCGGTAAATTGTTAGAGGTAGCTTGGGAGAAAGCCGGTGCGTTGAAGCTAAAACCCAAACTAGAAGCGACTCCCACAAGGGTAATCAGGGCAGAAAAACCACGGATACTATCTCGATCGAACATGATAAGGGGTTCTCCAGTCAAATAGAATATAGATCATAATTATCTCAGAATTACTCTAACTATCAAGAGCGAGAATTTTGAATGGCAGTAATTAAACCTCTCACTTCCTCGGTTCCCTCGGAAGCTTCAAAGGAAGTGGGAAATTTACCCTTAGCAATCATCCGCAATCCCAAGGGGGCAATACTTAATAAACCCTGTAAATCGCGCCAATAATTGCCCAGCACATAGAGGCCGAATTGGCGTTCATCCACCCATCCCCCTGCTTTGACTAATTCCACTAAAACTTTTCGGTGACGAATGGGACGACTACTATCGGCCGACTTGCGAGCGAGTATTTCCTGTTTAATTTTACTAATCTGATCCATGGGGGCCACTTCCATGGGACAAACCGCATTACAGAAATAGCAACGGGTACAACCCCAAACCCCTGCGGTACCTTGGTTATAAAGTTCTAGGCGACTTTCCTGATTACCATCGCGGGAATCTGCTAGGGTGCGCTGCGCTTTTGCTAAAGCATGGGGACCGACAAAATCGGGATTGACTTGCTTGGCATTACATTCCGAATAACAGGCCCCGCACATAATGCAGTTACCCATCTGATTGAGATTGGCTCTTTCTTCTGGAGTTTGCAGAAATTCTCGTTCGGGAATGGTGCGTGCTTGACTACTAATATAAGGTTCAACCTTTTCTAAATCGTCCCAAAACGGTTGCATATTGACGATTAAATCCCGGATAATGGGTAAATTACCCAGGGGTGCGATCGTGATTTCGGGAATTTCTCCTGCATCTTTTTGGCTACAATGGTTTAATTCACTGGCGATATTTTTTTGACAAGCCAAGGCCGAACGGCCGTTAATTTTCATCGCACAGCTGCCACAAATTGTATTGCGGCAATTTTTACGAAAGGCCAAAGTTCCATCAAGTTCCCATTTGATGCGATTAAGGCAGTCGAGAATTGTATTTCCCGCCTCCACCTCTAGGGTAAAATTTTCTAGGTAGGGGGTGTCGTTGGGTCGTTGACGCAGAATTTTAAAAGAAACTTCCATACTCGGCACGGGGATGAGGGACTCCTAATACTCAGGATAATCGATGTTAACGGGCCAAAGGGGAGCTAGTAATGGTAATTAATCCTTAAGATTTTCCCCGGTCGGTTGAGCCAAGGGGTGGGTATCTAGACCTAATCATAGATGGGCAAGTCGATGGAAAACAGTTTAATCACCCCGGATTTACTGCTCTGGGTCATTAGTTTTTTGCCAACTCCAACCACAAGTATAGTTTCTCAATTCCTTGCTAAGTATAGCTTGATCGGTTTTATGTCCTCACTTTCTCCTCCCTGTTTTCCTCGCACCCGACCAAAAATTGCGAGAGTCTTGACCAAAAATTTCCTCTCCCCCACAAGGTTTACACTTACTACCTAGTCTGGGGTCTTCTTAGCACGATTGTCATCACAGAACCATCAGTTTTAAAAAATTTATTATTCCCCTCTAGACATTTTTGGCAAGATTTTTGGTATGATCAATTTGTCAGTGTAAACTTAATTGACAGTCAGTCAAAAATCAAGGGACATTTAAAAGTACCATGAGTGATATCTCTCCTACTCCCCTAACCGGGAAAGCTCTACTACAAAAAGTCAAAGAGTTATCCCACTTACCCCGTCGCGAAACGGCAAAACGTTGTGGTTACTACTCTCAAAGTAAAGATGGCCAAGTTCGGGTCAATTTAACCGACTTTTACGATGCTGTTTTGGGTGCAAAAGGGGTTCCTCTCGATCCCGAAGGCACTAAAGATGGCCGTGGCCGCGAACCCACTTTCCGGGTTAGTGTCCACAAAAATGGTCAAATCGTCATCGGTTCCACCTATACCGAACAAATGAACTTGCAGCCCGGCGATGAGTTTGAAATCAAACTTGGCTACAAGCACATCCACCTCAAACAAACGGAATCAGAAGAATCGGTAGAAGCTTAAATAGGTTACGGAGTAGGGATAAGGAAAAAAAATCGGCAGTCAAAAGGGCTAGTTTTGACAAGACCGACCAAAAAGACAATATAGATTCTTATCCCTAATTCTAACCCCTGACCGCCTCTTTTATCAACTTGAGGGGTTTTCCTTAAGCACTTTTTCTTCTTTTTCGCAACCCCCTAGGGATGGATTTTTGTTGGAGCTAGGCTTTACCAGAGCAAAGTTCCACAGTTGTCCTATGCCTAGGGGGTTGGTTTTATGGGTGTTAGGAGACAGGAGACTCCGAGTTAGTATTCAGGAGATTATTTTTGTTTATTCTTCCCACACCCCACACCCTACACCCCACACCCCACACCCTACACCCCACACCCCACACCCCACACCCCTAATTGACAATGGAGATTACCGCCTTAATAAAAATTATTATTTTCCTGTTAGCCTGGTTAATTCTCTGGCTGCCCATTGCCATTGGTTTAGGGAGTCGTTTGGGATGGCAACCGCTGCAAGGGACAAAACCTGACCAAAAATTGCCCATGGTGGCCTCTCTTTACGCCTTGGCTCCCTTAGTTATCTGGGGATTATTCAAGATAGAGGGGAGCAGCCTCCATAATTACGGATTAATTTGGTCATTTTCCCTATTTATCTCCCTAACTAAAGGATTAATCCTGGCAGTGGTGGGATTAGGGGTAATTTTTTTCCTAGAGGGGATTTTGGCCTGGGTACATTGGCATCCCAAAAATCTAACTCGTGCTTTTTCCTTGAGTTTACCCCTGTTGATAGTGGCCCTCTGGGTGGGTATTACCGAGGAATTAATCTTTAGGGGCATCTTTTTGAGCCAATTAAGCCAAGAATACGGTTTTTGGGTGGCGGGAGCCATTTCTAGCCTAATTTTTGCCCTGCTGCATCTGCTTTGGGAACGTCAGCAAACGCTGCCGCAACTACCCGGTTTATTTCTGATGGGCATGGTTCTGGTCTGGGCGCGGGCGATCGATCATGGTAGTTTAGGATTAGCTTGGGGACTTCATAGCGGTTGGGTGTGGGGATTGGCCCTGCTAGACAGTGCCGAATTGATGTCTTACAGCGATTCTGGGTTAGCTTGGGTTAAAGGTATCTATAACCAACCTTTAGCGGGTTTAGCCGGCATTCTTTGCCTCTTGGGGACAGCTTGGGGGTTAAACTTGCTTCAGTAGCCAAAAGCCGGTAAAAGTGCGACCAGAATCATCCGGTTGTATGAGGAGAAAGTGCAAACCTTGGCTTTCCTGTTTGGTTGCCTGATAAACATTGGCTGCCAGGGCCACTTCTTCATCCTCATAGGTGAGAAAAATCCAACGCTCATTTAGGCCCGATTCCAAGACTAAACCGCCCGATCGCCCCCTTTCTGTGGGAATATGATCGATAAATACTGGGTTAATTTCCTCCAACCAACGAGCGATGGCCAGAGATTTTTTACCACCGGTAATAACCACACCGGGGATCATTAGAGTGGAGGCTAAACCTAGTTTTAAAGGGTAAAAGGCCTCTGGTAGGGAAAGAATCGGTATTCGGCGATCGCCAAAAAAATTAACTAAATCAACGGCGGGAAAACGAGCAAAACGCCACTCTTGACCTAAAAATTGGTCGGGTAGGGGTTGCGGTGGAGGAGAGTCGATATTGATGGGGATTTGGCGTAATTCTAGCTGTTTTTTCAGGGCATTAACGTGACGGGTTAACTCGATTTTGATCTGTAAATTTTGACCAGCGAGGAGAAATAAATTGGCGCATTGGGGGCGAAAAACTTGGATAATTTCTGGGGAGGAGACTTGACAAGCTTGCTGTAACTGTTGGGTTAACCAGTCGCTATTAGCTTGGGATTGGGGACAGGAATTTTCATAAATAAGATGACCGAGAGGATCGAAAATTAACAATTGCCAGACTGTCTCAGGAGGAGGAGAAGATGAAGATTTATAAAAATCCGCTTGCCAAATAGTCATAATTCAGTAAAAAGTCACCAGTAAAAAGTCAAAAAATGGTCAGGAGTAGAGGTCAACTAAAAATTTTACCTTACCAAGACTTTTAAAATCTAGGAGCGAGACAAAAAAGGCTATATACTAGGGAAAGCTATAGCAAAAAATGTCGAGACAATGGAAGAAAATTGGCTAGAAATTGGGACAATAGTAGCACCCCAGGGACTGGAGGGAGAATTGCGAGTTTTATCGGTATCAGATTTTCCCGAACGTTTTCAGAAGCGAGGTATTAGGGGAATACAAGGGGCCCAGGGGGGAGAAATCCAAGAAATTACTCTGCTCAGGGGACGTGAGCTACCGGGAAAAAATGTTTATGTTATCAAGTTAGAGGGGGTTGAAAATCGGGAACAAGCCGAAGCTTTGCGCGGATATAAATTATGGGCGAATAAACTAGAAAAACCTCGCCTAAAAGCGGATGAATATCATGTTAGTGAGCTAGTAAACTTAGAGGTTTATCATCACCTGACAGGAGAAAAAATCGGGGTTGTAGTAGATATTTTCTGGGCGGGTAATGACATTTTAGCAGTGCAACTGGAAGCAAATCTCGCCCCCCTCAAGAAAAAAAGTTCATCCTCCGACTCAGAGGCCCGGGCCCTGGTTCCCTTCGTCAAAGAAATTGTGCCACTGGTGGATCTGAAAGCGGCACGCATCGAGATTACGCCACCACCGGGGTTATTAGAGATCAATTTGTCCTAGGCTTATTCTTGATGGCGGATTGGGACGGTGAGGAAGTTTCAGGACAACTGCAACAAAACCAACGGGTAAGCTGCCTGCAAAGATAAGGTAACACTGGAACGGTAAGGGTTATCTGCTGTTTTAGCTAACTTAACAACACCTAGTTATCCCTAGGGACTGCTAACCAACCGGGACAATTTTTGATTTTTAGAGAAAGTCCACTTTTGCGCCGGAAATGGGTAATCTCAAAGGGAAAGACAGATATTATTTTGATGAAAGGCTATGGGTATCAGCATCCTGAGAATCTGGGCGATCGCAGCTAACAGTTTTCGCGAGGTTATCCGCGATCGCATTCTTTACTTTATCGGGTTTTTTGCCTTGTTGATGGCCTTCGCTTGGCGTTTATTACCGGAAATTGCGGTGGGAACCGATGAGAAAATCTTTCTTGACTTGGGATTAGCCGCTATCGGGTTATTAGGGGTAATTGTCGCGGTTTTTGTGGGTACAGGGCTAATTAATAAGGAAATTGACAAGAGAACTATTTTAGTTTTGATTCCTAAACCCCTGAGTCGGGCCGAATTTATCCTCGGTAAACACTTGGGTTTGTCCGGGGTTTTAGCGGTGATGTTGGGGGTAATGTTGGTGATTTACCTGCTGATGTTGCTGGGGATGAAAGTATCTTTTCAAGCTTTACCCCTGATTGTCTCGGTTTTCTATCTCGGTTTGGAATTAATTCTCATCGCGGCCGTGGCGATCACTTTTGGGGTATTTACCAGTTCGATTATAGCCACGTTAATGACTTTTGGGTTCTATCTAATGGGTCACATCAGCAAAGATCTGATCCAATTGGGTATAATCAGCAAAAATGCCAATATCCTCGCTATCACTAAAAATATTTATCTAATTCTCCCAGATTTGGAGAGATTGAATTTTAGAAACGAGGCCGTTTATGGTTTGCTGCCTAGTGCTGATGTCTTAATGGGTAATGCCCTCTACAGTCTCGTTTATACTGGTCTATTATTGGGTATCTCCATCCTCATCTTTTCAAGACGACAATTTTAACTGGGGTTGCCGAGTCAAGAAATGAATGTCATCGCCATCGATTAGTTTATAGACATTATTAGCCATGAAATTAAAGGCCCAACTGCATATTTTAAGTCGAGAAGCGGTCAATTACGGACTGGCCACTGTGGTCATGGAAGAAGCGGTTAATCCTGTCCTCGCGGCCGTGGCCAGACAGTTAAAACATTTACAATACTATGTGATTCAGAATAGCCAGGGTGATTGGTTACTAACCACTTTAGCCCATCGGCAGCAGCCGCAACAGGAAAAAAGGGTGATCTATGCCTTTGCTACGGAAAAAATGGCCCTATCTGCTCAAAATACTGCTAATTCACCCCTATCAACGCTCCTGATTCCCGTAACCCATCTTTTATTCCAATTATTTGCCGTAGAAAAAGTAGATAGTATTATTTTTCTGGAAAATGCACACACCGCTCAAACAGGAAAAGAAATCTCCCGGACCCAATTAAAGGCCAATATTGAAAAACAACTGCAAAAACTGGGGACAATTCCTGCCAATCTTGCTTAATTAGTTATCCTTAATCAAGGCGAATTAGATGTCATACTAAATCTGTTGAGTATAGGCTACATATCAGGAGAGGCAATAGGCACTCTTGCAATAGGCAAAAGGAGAAATAGATAATCAGTCTGTAATAACGAGATTTAGTATTGTAAAGTTTTGTAAAAAGTATATGCAAATGACTGCAAACAACTGCTAATATGGTTAGTGCAAGTTTACATTGCAGTTCACATGAAACTATCAGATTATGCTAAGAAAAAAGGGATCAGTTATGACACTGCTTGGAG
>NZ_JADBTB010000120.1:0-13383 GCF_020246405.1 Microcystis sp. M083S1 | reverse complement strand
ACACATTTGTTACGGATGAATTGAGCAGTACGAATAGCATCGTCTATGGCTTGATACTGTTGAGTTTTAGCTTTAACTTTAAACTCTAAGACAAACATTTTACGCAGGGGGGACTTAGACAAAATCAGTATAGCACAATAAGTAGTCGTGCAAAATTAATTTCCTAGTGAAGAAAGGCAAAAGGCAAGAGGCAAGAGGCAAGAGGTGGTTAGATGTGTGTAATTAATTTTGCTTAGGTACTTAAAAGTTAAGTTAACAAGATATAGTTTAAAAAGCCGTCCTAAAAGGACGGGGCTTTAACCCAAAATTTCGGTAAAAAAAGGCTAAAAAACTTAATAATGCCCAAAACAGCTAATTATGTCCCTTGTTGGCCCTCTGGTTCGTTAAAGAAAAATCTAGGCTAATCCGATAATAACCTACTTGCAAATCCTGCTAGGGGGGTTTTATCTGTTAAAATTTCTTGTCGTCGTGAAGTAAAGCGGGAAGAATATGCGAATTCTATTTGTGGGTGCCGAGGCCGCCCCAATTGCCAAAGTTGGGGGAATGGGAGACGTAATTGGGGCATTACCGAAAGTCTTGCGTCAGCTAGGTCATGATGTGCGGATTTTTCTACCCTACTACGGTTTTCTTGCGGAAAAAATGGACATCCCTTCCGAACCCATTTGGTCAGGATTCGCCATGTTTCAGGATTTTTCAGTCTATGAGACGGTTTTACCCGATACGGATATTCCCCTCTACCTCTTTGGTCATCTAGCTTTCTCTGGACGTAGTATCTACGGAGGCGAAGATGAGGCCTGGAGATTTACCCTTTTTGCCAATGGTGCGGCGGAATTTGCTTGGAATTACTGGAAACCGCAAGTTATTCACTGTCATGATTGGCATACGGGCATGATTCCCGTCTGGATGCACCAAGACCCCGATATTAGCACCGTTTTTACTATCCATAATCTCGCCTACCAGGGTCCTTGGCGCGAAGCATTAGAAAAAATGACTTGGTGTCCTTGGTATATGCAGGGCGATAATACCATGGCCGCGGCGGTTCAATTTGCCAATCGCGTCACGACTGTCTCTCCCACCTATGCCCGTCAAATACAGACCCCCATTTATGGCGAAAATTTAGAGGGATTATTGTCCTATATTTCTGGCAATCTGGTGGGCATTGTCAACGGCATCGATACGGAGGTGTATAACCCGGCTAAAGATGTTTATCTTAAGCAGAATTTTACCCCAGAAACCATCGAAAAACGTCTGGCTAATAAAATTGCCCTGCAAGAAGAAGTGGGGCTACAGGTCAGCAGAAATGCCTTTGTCATGGGGATGGTGACGCGTTTGGTAGAACAAAAAGGTATTGATCTAGTGATGCAAATTTTAGATCGCTTTCTCACCTATACTGATGCACAATTGATTATTTTAGGTACAGGAGATCGCTATTATGAAACCCAACTATGGGAGATGACTTCCCGTTTCCGGGGGCGAATGTCCCTGCATCTTCTCTATAGTGATGCTCTTTCCCGTCGCATCTATGGGGGGGCCGATGCTTTGTTAATGCCTTCCCGTTTTGAACCCTGCGGCATTTCCCAATTAATGGCCATGCGTTATGGTTGCATTCCCATGGTACGCCGCACCGGTGGTTTAGTCGATACGGTATCTTTCCACGACCCGATTCAGGAAAGAGGAACAGGATTTAGTTTCGATCGCTATGAACCTTTAGACCTGTTTACCTGTATGATCCGGACTTGGGAAAGTTTCCGTTATAAACAGGATTGGCAAAAACTACAACAACGGGCCATGACTCAAGATTTTAGTTGGTATAAATCCGCTTTGGAATATCTCAAAATCTACAAACAAATCACCGGACAATCCGATCAATTATCCGATGAGGAAAAAGATAAATTTGTCGCCCTGACTAGCAGTTAAATCCTCCTTGATTAGGGGTGAAGATATATCACCCCTACTCCGGTAGAAATTAATCGGTAATGGCGTTGAGAAGAACTTCCGCTAGGGTCATATCTTCCATATCATCGATAGTAATTGTGTCAACAATATCGAATTTGGCCCCCGCCGATTCTAGTTGATCGTCTAAAGCTTTGAGAAATTCTGTCGCTTGTCGATCATGGCCTACTTGAATCAGAGAAATGGCTAATTCTTCATCCCTATCGAGTTTTCGAGAAGCTTCGATAATTTGACGCATCACCGCTTTGCGATCATCTGGTTCTCCGTCGGTAATCACCAGAATAGTTTCTCCGTTGGGTTTAGTTTTGCCAGCAGTTTTGCGCTGAAAATAATTATTGAGGGCATCTTGGAGAACAGCGGCTAGGTCTGTCCTTCCCATGGGTTCATTTTCTTGATAAATTTGTGTCACCTTATCGGAAGTAACATTATCATAGCGTCGGAAACGTCCGGAAAAAAGATAGATAGTGATGCCGTCGGGATCGAATTCCTCGCACTTTCTAGCCAAGGCGAGGGTGGATTCTTGGGCAATTTGCCAACGGGTTTTCTCGCTGGGTTTATCAGCAGTGGACATACTGCCACTTTTGTCAATAATCAGAGTATAATCTCTGTTTTCTACCATAGGGGCTATACCTCCAAGCAATTTGCGCTTGTCCTAGTCTAATAATTATTAAACTCTAGGATGGAAACTCTACCTCGATCGACTAGGGTTTTTTAACTATTGGGGGAAGGAGACAGCGTAATCAACAGCAGAAACTATCGCCAGAAAACCAGTCGGGCTAAAATGAAAAAAGTATGAAAATTATTTCCTTAGCCGATGACTGATAGCAAATCGATCGCCTCAACCGAAAAAAAGCCAGATCAGCCACCTTCTTGGAGTTTTTGGACGGTGTTTAGTTCCACCTTCCTAACCATATTTTTTGCTGAAATCGGCGATAAAACCCAATTAGCCACCCTTTTGATCAGTGCCGAATCCCAATCCCCCTGGGTGGTTTTTGCCGGGGCAGCCACCGCTTTAATCGCTACCAGTCTCCTCGGTGTCCTGATCGGTTATTGGATTGCTCGTCGTCTTTCCCCCAAAACCTTAGATATCGGTGTCGCTATCCTTCTCCTTTTGATCACTGGTTTACTCATCGGCGATATTCTCTAAGCAATCAGTGATCAAGAGTCAGGAGTCAGGAGATAGGAGACAGGAGACAGGAGATTATTTCTATTTATTCTTCCGACACCCCACACCCCACACCCCACACCCCACACCCCACTTCCCCACTTCCCCACTTCCCCACTTCCCCACCTCCCCATCACCCATCTCCCTAGAATTTATGAATTGGCAATTATTCGGACTGACATTTATCACGGTTTTTTTGGCAGAAATAGGCGATAAAAGTCAATTAGTAGCGATCGCTCTCGGTGGCAGTTCCAAATCACCCAAAGCTGTCTTTTTTGGCTCAATTACCGCCTTAATCTGCACCAGTTTCTTAGGAGTCCTTGCGGGCGGCAGTATGGCGCAATTATTCCCCGCTAAGATATTAAAAGCGATAGCGGCCATTGGTTTTGCGCTGCTTGCTGTCCGGCTGCTTTGGCCAGATTCGGATTGATAATTGGGTTTGCGGCAAAAAGCTTTTCGGTGGGGGCAGGGTGTGGGGTGTGGGGTGTGGGGTGTAGGGTGTGGGGTGTGGGGTGTAGGGTGTGGGGTGTAGGGTGTGGGGTGTGGGGTGTCGGAAGAATAAATAGAAATAATCTCCTATCTCCTGCCTCCTGTCTCCCGACTCCTGATAGCTAAAAAACTGAGGCAAATTCCAGAAAAATAATTAATTTTTTGGAAAAAAGTAGCGAAAATTACAAAAAATATCCAAAAAGTAGCGAAAATCACAAAAAATCTGCTAACCTAGCCGTAATATCACACAGATATTTGTAGAAAGATTCCCGAAAATCTCCTCAGCAAAAACATCCGTGTGAAGTAGCTAATATTGTCAGCGAGGTTAGTTCAAGATCATCATGTCAAATTTAGGACGACGTAAATTTCTCCTGTACGGTTCTGCCGCTCTGGGAACCAGTATTCTGTTAAAAGCTTGCGGTGGCAATCAAAGCCAAACCCCCACGGCTAGTCCTAGCCCAGCTGCTAGTCCCGCCCCGGCTTCTGGAGAGACAATTAAGGTGGGTATTCTGCACTCCCTCAGTGGCACCATGGCCATCAGTGAAACCAGCGTAGTTGATGCGGAAAAACTGGCGATCGAGGAAATCAATGCCGCCGGTGGTGTTCTTGGTAAACAGATTGAGGCAGTGGTGGAAGATGGCGCTTCCGATTGGCCAACTTTTGCCGAAAAAGCCACCAAACTGATCGATCAGGACAAAGTTGTGACTGTCTTCGGTTGTTGGACTTCCGCCAGTCGTAAGGCGGTTTTACCCGTGTTTGAAGCCAAAAACCATATGCTCTGGTATCCTGTCCAGTACGAGGGTCAAGAGTGTTCTAGAAATATCTTCTACACTGGGGCTGCCCCCAACCAACAGATCGAGCCGGCAGTGACTTGGTTGCTGGAAAATAAAGGGAAAAAATTCTTCCTCGTCGGTTCCGACTACGTTTTTCCCCGCACCGCCAACACGATTATTAAAGAGCAGTTAAAGGCGAAAGGCGGCGAAACCGTGGGCGAAGACTACCTACCCCTAGGTAACACGGAAGTTACCCCGATTATCACCAAAATTAAGCAAGCTTTACCCGATGGTGGCGTTATTTTCAACACCCTCAACGGTGACAGTAACGTGGCTTTCTTTAAACAACTGCAAGCGGCCGGTTTAACTCCCGATAAATATCCGGTCATGTCGGTGAGTGTTGCTGAGGAAGAAGTTAAACAAATCGGTAAGGAATATCTCCTCGGTCAGTACGCTTGTTGGAACTATTTCCAAACCGTAGATACCCCCGCTAACAAAAAATTTGTTGAGGCTTTTCGAGCTAAATTCGGTCAGGAGCGCGTCACTAACGACCCGATGGAGGCGGCCTACATCATGGTCTATCTCTGGAAGCAAGCGGTAGAACAAGCGGCAACCGCCGATGATCTCGACAAAGTTCGCGCCGCGGCCGTGGGACAAAAATTCGATGCTCCCGAAGGACCGGTGGAAATGTTCCCCAATCATCATATCTCCAAAACCGTCCGCATTGGTCAGGTGAGAGATGATGGTCTATTTGACATCGTTTGGTCAACTCCGGGGGTAGTGGATCCGCAACCTTGGAACCAATTTGTCCCCGAAACTAAAGGCTTTGCCTGTGACTGGACGGATCCGGCCAAGGGCGGTAAATTCAAAATGGAAAAATCCTAGTTTTAGGAATTTTTCCGGACAGTAACGAGAGTGAGGTGGGCATTACTGTTCACCCCACTTTTTAAAGCTTAAAAATGCACAGGAATAACGAAAAGTGTCAGCATTATTGGAAGGATTGTTTAATGGTATTAGCATCGGTTCTGTGCTATTGCTGGCCGCTTTAGGACTAGCGATTGTCTTTGGACTGATGGGGGTGATTAATCTCGCTCACGGTGAGTTAATGATGTTAGGGGCCTACAGTACTTTTGTGGTGCAGAATATCTTTAAAGGTTTCGGTTCTCCCCTCTTTGATACTTATGTTTTATTCGCCCTACCGATCGCTTTTTTAGTGTCGGGATTGGCGGGATTATTATTAGAAAGGGGGGTGATTAGGTTCCTCTATGGCAGACCCCTAGAAACGCTGCTGGCCACTTGGGGAGTTAGCTTAATTCTGCAGCAATTTGTCAGAAGTGTCAACGGCTTATTAGTAATTAGTTTAATAGTTTTCTGTCTGTTATTTTTTGGGGCGATGACGCTGTTAAGTCGTCGCCTAGATTGGGAGAGAATTCGCAATTTAGCTATCGGTGTCACCCTGCCTTTATCCCTAGCTATCGCTGGATTATTAGGCTATCTTTTATCTTTTAATCCGGTTCTCGCTCGACCCTGGTTTAGTGCCAGAAACGTCGATGTCACGGCTCCTGCTTGGTTACGGGGAGGTTTACCTTTACCCGGGTTTCAAATGCCCTACACCCGTCTATTTATTATCATTTTGACTGCCCTTTGTTTGTTAGGAACCTATTGGTTTTTAAATAAATCTTCTTGGGGTTTACGCATTCGTGCCGTCACCCAAAATCGCCAGATGAGTGCCTGTTTAGGCATTCCGACAAATCAAGTGGATGCTTTGACTTTTGCCCTCGGTTCGGGATTAGCTGGAGTTGCCGGTTGTGCGATTAGTTTTTTGGGTTCCGTCGGTCCAAACGTGGGACAAAATTATATCGTTGATACCTTCATGGTAGTGGTGGTGGGGGGAGTGGGTAATCTCCTGGGAACTATTATCGCAGCTATGGCCATCGGTGTGGCTAATTATTTAATTGGTTCGGGAACTTTTGCCCTGATTTTTGGTTCCGTAGAAGCACTAAAACCCCTAACGGATTTCTTCACCTTTTTCTCCACCACTAGCATGGCAAAAGTGATGATTTTTGCTTTAATTATTGCTTTCTTGCAATTCAAACCTGCGGGAATTTTTCCTCCTAAAGGACGTACTGCCGAGTTATAGATTATGATTACCGAAACCATCACTAGAAACGAATCCCGACAACGGGAAAAGAAAAAGTTAATCACGGAAATCGCTGTTATTGTTGGTTTAGTGGTCATCTTTGCGGTGTTACTGCCCTTAGCTTTGTCGGCTTTCCGTTTGCGTTTATTGGGGCGATTTCTTTCCCTCGCTATTGTCGCTTTGGGGATAGATTTAATCTGGGGTTATACGGGTTTATTAAGTCTTGGTCATGGCATCTTTTTTGCCCTCGGTGGTTACGCTTTGGCCATGTACCTAAATCTTCAGTTACCACCGGGACAACTGCCCGAATTTTTTACCCTCTACGGGGTGACAGAATTACCTTTTGTTTGGCAACCTTTTTATTCCCTACCTTTGACAATTATAGCCCTAATTATCGTACCGGCGATCATGGCGGGATTATTAGGTTATTTAATCTTCCGCAATCGCATTAAAGGGGTTTATTTCTCGATTTTGACCCAAGCGGCTTTACTGGTATTTTTTAACTTTTTTAACGGCCAACAAAAGTTAATTAACGGCACTAATGGCTTAAAAACCGATACCCAAACAATTTTCGGGTTGCTGGTGGGTTCCGATGCCGTTCAAGTGGCCTTTTATTTACTCACAATTGTCTGTTTACTGGCTATTTATCTGCTCTGTCGTTGGTTAACTACGGGCAGATTTGGGCGCTTGTTAGTCGCCATTCGCGATGATGAGGTGCGTGTCCGTTTTTCCGGTTATGATCCTACTTGGTTTAAGGTGTTAGTTTTTGCCATTTCTGGGGCGATTGCTGGTGTTGCCGGCGCTCTTTATACGGTGCAAACGGGAATTATCACTCCTAACTCTATGGATGTGGCTTTTTCCATTGAAATGGTGATTTGGGTGGCTGTGGGGGGACGTGCTACCCTTGTGGGGGCAGTTGTCGGTACTTTATTAGTACGCATGGCCCAAACTTTTTTAAGCGAACAATTTCCGGAAGTCTGGGTATTTTTCCAAGGGGCCCTATTCCTAATTGTGGTGACAGTGCTTCCCGATGGTCTTCTCGGTGGAATTAAACGTTTGCTGACTCATTTTGGTTTCCGCAAAACTTTAATCACCTATCCTAGTATTGAGGAAGCTCCGGAAGTGCAATTGGAAAAAGAAGAATTAGAGCATAAGTGACCTTATTCTGTTAGTATTCTCCGAGTCAGGAGTGGGTCGTCAGGAGTGGGTCGTCAGGAGTCAGGAGATTATTTTTATTTATTCTTCCCACACCCTACACCCTACACCCTGCTCCCCAATTCATAATTCATAATTCATAATTACCAATTCCCTCTTAGAAATTATGACTGGAAAAATCTTAGAAATCGAGAATCTTACCGTTAGTTTTGGGGGTTTTAAAGCTCTCAATAATCTTAATTTCAGTATGGATACGGGAGAATTGCGGGTGATTATCGGTCCCAATGGTGCGGGAAAAACCACTTTTTTAGATGTGATTACGGGGAAAGTGCAACCCACCATCGGACGGGTATTATTTAAAGGTCGAGATCTCCGCAAAATTCCTGAATATGCGATCGCTCGTTTAGGTATTGGTCGCAAATTTCAAACTCCTAGGGTATATTTAAATCTAACTGTCCGAGAAAATCTCGATTTAGTTAGTAATCGCAATAAAAATGTTTTCTCAACTCTTTTCGGTCGTCCTCCCCTAGAAGATAGCAGAAAAGTTATTGGTTTATTGGAAACTATCGGGTTAACTGCTAAAGCTGATTTATCCGCTTCTTTACTTTCCCACGGCGAAAAACAACGCTTAGAAATTGGTCAATTAGTGGCCCAGTCACCAGATTTACTGCTAGTAGATGAACCCGTAGCAGGATTAACCGATGAGGAAACGGAAAACGTGGGTAATTTGTTGTTAAATCTAGCGGAAAGTCATTCAATTATTGTCATTGAACACGATATGGAATTTGTCCGGCAAATTGCCCGCAAAGTCACGGTTTTACACCAAGGAACTGTTCTATGTGAGGGGAATATGGAGCAAATTCAAAATGATCCGAAAGTTATTGAAGTTTATCTAGGTTCCTCGGAAGAATAAAAAGTCAAAGGATTAAAATTAGTTAAAAAGGGTTGACAATGTTACACATATCTGATCTCAATGTTTACTACGGAGAAAGTCATATTTTAAGAGATGTTGATCTTAACATTAATGCGGGAGAAATGGTCTGTTTAATCGGACGTAATGGCGTGGGTAAAACTACCCTATTAAAAACCTTGATGGGGATTCTCAAACCGCGAGCGGGAGCAATTAATTATGAGCAACAAAACCTGATTAATAAAACCTCAGATCAAAGAGCCAGATTAGGACTGGGTTATGTGCCGCAGGGTAGGGATATTATTCCCCGTTTAACGGTAAAAGAGAATTTAATTCTCGGTTTGGAAGCTTTACCCACAAGGAGAAAAAATGCCACAATTCCCGAAGAAATCTTTGATTTATTTCCCGTTTTAAAAACCATGTTATCGCGGATGGGAGGAGATTTAAGCGGTGGACAACAACAGCAATTAGCCATCGCTCGCGCCTTAGTGGGGGAACCAAAATTATTAATTTTAGATGAACCCACGGAGGGAATTCAACCGTCAATTATCCTCGAAATTGAAGCGGCAGTGCGGCGTATTGTTGCCAGCAAAGGAATCGCCGTTTTATTAGTAGAACAACACCTGCATTTTGTCCGCCAAGCTGATCGATATTACGCCATGCAGAAAGGGGGAATTGTTGCTTCCGGTTTCACAAGTGAATTAAGTCAAGAAGTCATTCAGCGATTTTTGTCGGTTTAAACTTAACTTTTTCCTTGATATATGACTCAAATAGTCGTAATTGGTGGCGGGGCAGCGGGATTTTTTGGCGCAATTAAAGCGGCAGAATCTAACCCAAAAGCTGGCGTTACTATCCTAGAAGCGGCAAAAGAACCTCTGGCGAAAGTGCGGATTTCGGGAGGGGGACGCTGTAATGTCACCCATCATTGTTTTGACGTTTCCCAATTGGTTAATTATTATCCTCGCGGTGGCAAAGCACTACGGGGAGCTTTTAGTCGTTTTCAACCCCAAGATACTATTAAATGGTTTGAATTGCGGGGGGTAAAACTAAAAACAGAAGCGGATGGGCGAATGTTTCCCAGCACCGATAATTCTGAAACTATTGTTAATTGTCTGCGGGAAAGTGCGACTTTTGCTGGGGTTAATTTAAGGCTAAATTCCCCAGTTAAATCGGTTAAAAAACAGGAAGAAAGTTTTTTAATTGAATTAAAAAGAGATGAGCAAATTAGGGCAGATAAGCTTTTAATTGCTACGGGAAGTAGTCCTTTTGGTTATCGCACCGCTCAAGATTTAGGTCATTCTCTAGTCTCTCCTGTCCCTTCTTTATTTACCTTTCAAATTGCCGATCCTCGTCTGAAAGATTTGTTAGGGGTTACTGTGGATAAAGTGCGAGTTCGTCTTGGGGGAAGTAAATTAGAACAAATCGGACCTTTGTTAATTACCCATTGGGGAGTCAGTGGACCGGCTATCCTAAAACTCTCTGCTTGGGGAGCGCGGGTACTTCACGAGCATCATTACCGAATGCCTTTAATCATTAATTGGTTGGGGGATTATCATCCTGAAAAATTGCGAGAAATTATCTTACAAACTAAAAGTGAATATCCCAAAAGAAAACTTTTTAATTATTGTCCCTTTGAGCAGTTACCTAAGCGTCTTTGGCAGAGTTTATTAAGTTACTTGACTGTTAACGCGGAAACTCCCTGGGCCGAATTATCTAAAAATACTCTCAATCGATTAATGACTGAATTACAGCAAGGGGAATATCAAATCAAAGGAAAAGGGGTGTTTAAGGAGGAATTTGTCACCTCTGGGGGAGTGAATCTTCAGGAAGTGGATTTTAAAACTATGGAAAGTAAAATCTGTCCGGGGTTATATTTTGCCGGGGAGGTATTAGATATCGATGCAGTCACGGGGGGATTTAATTTTCAAAGCGCTTGGACCACTGGTTATCTCGCCGGACAAGCTATGGGCAATAGAAGGGTGTAGGAAGTACCGGAGCCTGGAGCCTGGAGAATAAATAAAAATAATCTCCTGACTCCTGAATACTGACTCCTGAATACTCAATACTGAATACTGAATACTGAATACTGCCTTCGTTAAAACCGATTCCTTGATGCTGTTATTCCCAAATTGGACCGGCTGCAATTATTTCTTGGGAGGCAGTGGTAAATTGACGGAAATTTTCCACGAAACGATGGGCCAATTCTCGCGCCTGTAGGTCGTAGGATTCGCCATCTTGCCATGCTTGTCGCGGGTCGAGGATTTTTTTGGGAACTCCTGGGACAATTTCGGGGACGAGAACTTGAAAGATGGGATGAGGATGGAAAACTACTTCCTCTAAATCGCCATTTAAAGCGGCGGAAACCATAGCGCGGGTGTGTTTGATCGAAATGCGATCGCCGACTCCGTAGGGACCGCCGGACCAACCGGTATTAATCAGATAAACCGAGGTTTCGGGGTGTTTTTCTAAACGTTGCCCTAACATTTGGGCATAGACGAGGGGTGACAGAGGGAAGAAACATTGACCGAAACAACTGGAAAAAGTCACCTGTGGGGCGGTGATTCCCCGTTCCGTTCCCGCTAATTTGCTAGTATAACCGGAGAGGAAATGATACATCGCCTGGTCCGTGGTTAATTTGGCGATTGGTGGCAGTACCCCAAAAGCATCGGCAGTTAAGAAGATAATAGTTTTTGGGTGGGTTCCCATGCCAGATACGGCACAATTAGGGATATAACGCAGGGGATAGGCGGCGCGGGTGTTTTCGGTCAAACGTCCATCATCGTAGTCGGGAAGGCGATTATCGGGGGAAAGGATCACGTTTTCGAGAATAGTGCCAAATTGAATCGCTGCCCAGATTTGGGGTTCGTATTCGGCACTTAAACGGATGGTTTTAGCATAACAACCGCCTTCAAAGTTAAAAATGCCGTCTTCTGACCAACCGTGTTCATCATCACCGATGAGGCTGCGTTTAGGATCGGCGGAAAGGGTGGTTTTACCCGTACCGGAGAGACCGAAAAAGAGGGCCGTATGACCGTGTTTATCCATGTTAGCGGCACCGTGCATCGGTAAAACCCCTTGTTTGGTCATCAGGTAGTTCATCATCGAGAAGACGGATTTTTTGATTTCGCCAGCGTAGCGAGTGCCACCGATGAGAACGATTTTTTTTGCCAGGTTGAGGACGATAAAGGCTTCGCTGTTCAGGTCGTCATCCTCGGGATCTCCCTGTAACCCCGGCAGGGCAATCACGGTAAAATCAGTTTGATGGGCAGCTAGTTCGATCGCACTGGGCCGGAGGAATAACTGATGGGCAAAGAGGTTATGATAGGCGATTTCGGTGACAACGCGCACGCCAAAGCGATAATTAGGATCGGACCCGACGTAACCATCGAAGATATATAGGTCTTTTCCCTGTACATAGGCGAGGACTTTTCGGTATAACTGCTGGAATTTTTCCTCGCTAATCGGGGCATTATGCTGATTCCAGTCGATTTCCTTTTCGCTATTGGCTTCTTTGACAATGAATTTATCTTTGGGGGAACGACCGGTATATTTACCCGTTTCCACCACTAAAGCCCCATTATCGGCTAAAACGCCCTCATGACGTTCGATCGCCTGTTCGACTAATTGCGGTACGGAAAGATTGCGATAAACGCGACCGAGATTTTTCATGCCTAGGTTTTCGAGGCCGTAGGTGGGATGAAATTGATTTTCTAATTCGTAGTGGAAATTGACGTTCTCCACGCGATCGGGCAGGGGACAAGAGATACTATCATTGGTCAGCGTGTGTAGAGTCGGCATAACCCCAATTCTCCTGATAATTTAGTTGTCGGTTTAGAGGTAAGTTCTAGGTCTCTGATTAGTGCAGTTATAGAAACTAGAAAAACTTCGTTATCTGTCCTTTTCACTCCCAGACACCTAAGAAGCTATATTGATTAGTTTATTTGACGATATTTGCCTGATTAGTCTGGTCTTTCGCCGTCGGTAAAGCCAACTTTAGAGCGGTAATTCAGGATTATTTGCCTATTTACCCTTCATCTTCCAGCCAGGGTTTTTACCTTTTCCCTCTTGCCGATCTAACTGCTTTTTCTAGCTATTTTTAGTCTAGCTGTACAATAGGATACAGACGATGTTTTTTTTACAAAAATTAACAGCTAAACAACATTGGTCAGCTAATCTAGCAGTTATCTTAATGGTGGGGTAGGAAGTCTCTGGTTTTGGGCAACGTCAGAACAATAGCTGGTTGTCTAGAGATGATGACAATGATCCTAAACGTGGTCAAATCGATTTCGCCGCTAATAAAAAAAAGTCGATTGACACGGGAACCAGTTAGCGGCCAAAATTGACTCTATTAGCCGTTGGCAAGCTCTAGAATTGATTGTGTAAGTAGTCGGACATAAATTCTGTTGTCTATCTTAAGAAATGTAAATTGCCGCAATTCTTACTGACGACCGACTCCTGACGACCGACTCCTTACCCCACAGTTAACTTTACTTTTGTCCAACTACTTAACAGGTTAATTAAGTCTAGCTCGATCTCGAAAAAAAACAACTAATATTGACATCCTCGCCGCCGTAAAACGGACGGTGATTCCCAAACCTCACGATTTAGGTTTCTGCTTCTTTCCCGAAGGATTTTTCGCACCTGCCTTAACAGATTTACTCTGTTCTGGTCTTATGGTCGCTCTACAGACTGACACCGCAAGCCCTGCGGCCAAAATGTTTTTACTGGCGTTAATATCTCGGTCATGGTGTGTTCCACAGTCTGGACAATCCCATTCTCGAACATTTAACGGCATTTT
>NZ_JADBTB010000012.1:0-17385 GCF_020246405.1 Microcystis sp. M083S1 | reverse complement strand
CTTTTGAAATTGCACTTCTACCAGATAAAAGGGCAAATTTTCCAGATTATCGAGCGGCAAAAATAAACCATCCAATCGAAAAGCTAGTTGTTTGACTTCTTGGGAAGTAAATCGATAATTGCTAACCATAGCATCGGGTCGCTCAATTAATTCAAAGAACGAATCGGGAAAATCGAGAAACATTCGATAGAATATGCTGTCAGTTTTCATGCTGCCACAAAATTGCCTGTAATTTCCGCTTAATCCGCCAACAAAAGAGAATTAACCTATGATCATCCCATCGTTTCTGCAACCCGGTGCTAAAGTTTCTCTGGTGGCCACCAGTGGCACCGTCAAGGAATTAGCCGCCCTAGAAAAAGGCGTAGAAATCTGGCGATCGAGGGGTTATCAAGTGGAATTTAGCGAGAATTGGGCCAATCGTCTCGGTTATCTCGCCGGTAGCGACGAGCAACGTCGTCAAGCTTTAGCCCAAGCATGGCAAGATCCCGATTGTCAAGCAATTCTCTGCGCGAGGGGGGGTTACGGTAGCGCTCGCCTCTTAGAAAATTGGACATGGGCAAAAACTAACCCAAAATGGTTAATCGGTTTTTCCGACGTGACGGGGATTTTATGGAGTTTAGCGAAACAGGGCATCTGTAGCGTTCACGGTCCAGTTTTAACCACCTTAGCCCAAGAAAGTCCCCAATCAATTGATCGTCTCTTTTCTCTCCTAGAAGGTCGTCCTTTAGCCCCTCTTATCGGTCAAGGTTGGGGTGGGGGAAAAGTGCGGGGACGCTTATTACCGGCTAATTTAACCGTAGCCACCCATCTCCTCGCAACCTCGGTTCAACCCACCCTAGAGGGGGTAATTTTAGCCCTAGAGGACGTAACCGAGGCCCCCTACCGAATTGATCGAATGTTAACTCAGTGGCGAATGCTGGGCATTTTCTCCCAAATTAAAGGCATTGCTCTCGGTCGTTTTAGCCGTTGTCTGGCGGCCTCCGGCAGTGATAGTCAAACCGTAGAGGAAGTCTTAAAAGAGCGTTTGGGCGATTTGGGCATTGCGGTTATTGCTGAGTTACCTTTCGGTCATGATGGCGATAATGCCGCTTTACCTGTGGGAACAATGGTAGAACTGGACGGGGATCGGGGAATCTTAGAATTTTTCTATCCCCAATGATCCACTTTTTTGATAGTATCTTAGAGAAGTGTTAACAAATGTAACAAAAAATTAATTATAGATGAAAGTATTAGTTGTCGGTGCGACAGGAACCCTAGGGCGACAGATCGTGCGTCATGCCATCGATCAGGGACATCAAGTGCGTTGTTTGGTACGCAGTCAGAGAAAAGCGGCTTTTTTGAAGGAATGGGGCGCGGAATTAGTCGGGGGAACCCTGCGGGATAAAAGTACGATTATTACTGCTTTAGAGGGAATGGACGCGGTGATCGATGCCGCTACTGCCCGGGCGACGGACTCAGCCAGCATTAAACAGGTGGATTGGGATGGTAAAGTTAATCTGATTCAAGCGGCCAAAACTGCCGGAGTTGATCGCTTTATTTTCTTCTCGATTCTCAATGCCGAAAAATATCCCAACGTGCCTTTGATGGAGATAAAACGCTGTACCGAGAAATTTCTAGCAGAATCGGGTTTAAAATATACAATTCTCCGTCCCTGTGGCTTCATGCAGGGGTTAATCGGTCAATACGCCATCCCGATGTTAGATAATCAAACGGTCTGGATCACGGGGGAAAGTACGGCGATCGCCTACATGGACACCCAAGATATCGCTAAATTCGCCGTTCGCGCTTTAGAAGTCCCCGAAACCGTCGGCCAATCCTATCCCGTAGTCGGCAGCAAAGCTTGGAAAGCTGAAGAAATTATCGAAGTTTGCGAGCGCCTATCGGGTAAAGAGGGGAAAATTTGGCGTTTACCCATGGGATTACTGCGTTTTATGCGAGGAATAAGCCGTTGTTTCCAATGGACCTATAATATATCTGACCGACTAGCTTTTGCGGAAGTTCTCGCTAGTGATCAAGCTCTTGATGCTCCAATGAAAGAAGTTTATCAAGTATTTGGCCTTGATCCGAGTCAAACAACTACTTTAGAATCCTATTTACAAGAATACTTTAGCCGCATTCTCAAGAAGCTCAAGGAAATCGACTTCGAGAAACAAAAAGCTCAGAAGAAGAAGAAAACTCCTTTCAAAAAGAAAGCGTGATTCAGCAGTAGGAAAATTTGTCAATGCCCAAAATCGGCATTATTTACAACGATATTAAGCCTATCGCTTGTAAAACAGCCCATCAGATACAAGATCAGCTACTTTCCCTAGGTTGGCAGGTGTTTATGGCTACCGGCAGCGGTGGCCTGCTAGGCCATTCTAAACCCTCTCGTCCGGTTTGTTTTACCCCGATCGATCAGTTAGTCCCCCCCCACTTCGAGCAAGATTTAAGTTTTGCGATCGTTTTGGGGGGCGATGGTACAGTCCTATCGGCAGCCCGGCAGTTGGCCACCCTCAATTTGCCCCTGTTAACGGTCAATACGGGACACATGGGCTTTTTGACCGAAATTTACCTAAATCAGCTTGAACCTGCCTTAGAGCAGGTTTTAGAGGGGAACTACACCATCGAAAATCGCTCGATGATCACGGTGCGACTGTTTCGCGAAGATACCCTCCTCTGGGAGGCACTTTCTCTCAATGAGGTGGTCGTCCACCGGGAACCCCTCACCAGTATGTGTCATTTTGAGATTCAAATTGGTGAACACGCACCCGTCGATATCGCTGCCGATGGGGTGATTCTCTCCACTCCCACCGGTTCTACTGCCTATGCTCTCAGCGCTGGCGGCCCGGTAATAACTCCCGATGTGCCAGTATTACAATTAGCTCCCATTTGTCCCCATTCTTTAGCTTCCAGATCCTTGGTATTTTCTGACAAGGAAACTGTGAATATTTTTCCAGCAACTGCTAACCGGATGGTGATGGTAGTGGACGGTAATGGCGGTTCTTATATCTTGCCAGAAGATCGAATTAATGTGCAGAAATCGCCCCACCAAGTCCATTTTATTCGTCTGCAATCTACGGAATTCTTCCGCATCCTCCGGGAAAAATTGGGTTGGGGTTTGCCTCATATTGCTAAACCAACTTCGGTGGAATTACCTTAATCAGTTATCAGTTATCAGTTATCAGATGTGAGCTTTCAGTTCATTGATTGCTGGTTACTGTTTACTGATAGCTGAATTTATGCTCTCTTTTCGTGCCAAGATAGCTTTTTATTTAGAGGATGTCACCACGGCGATCGGACTGACAGTAAATCTGCTTATCTTGGCATTAATTTTACTCTCTTTGGGGATTTATGTGGCTCAAACCTATCCCTTATCCGCCACTTGGCAAATGTGGTTACGTCAGCTTGATTGGGGAATTTTAAGCTTATTTTCCCTAGAGTATTTAATTCGGTTTTGGTGTGCGGAATCAAAACTAGGCTTTGTTTTTAATATTTTTTCCATCCTAGATTTATTGTCAATTCTGCCCCTATTTTTTGGTTTTTTTGATATTAGGTTTTTTAGAATTTTTCGCTGGTTTAGAATTTTGCGAGTGATTCGTTTTTTTGGTTCCGATCTCTCTATTTTTCGGATTAAAACTTCTGATCAGATAGTATTTACTCGCATATTACTAACTCTATTTTCGATTATTTTTGTCTATGCGGGTTTAATTTATCAGATCGAACACCCGATTAATCCTCAAGTCTATCGGACATTTTTTGATGCTTTTTACTTCGCCGTTGTGACTATGACTACCGTGGGATTTGGGGATGTGACTCCCCTATCTGATAATGGTAAAATGCTGACAGTTTTAATGATTTTAACGGGAGTTTTGTTAATTCCCTTGCAAATTAGCGATCTGACTAAACAAACATTAAAATCTGGCACTCAAATTGATTATCCTTGTCCAGATTGTGGTTTACCCCGTCACGATATAGATGCCAATTTTTGTAAAAACTGTGGCGCAAAACTCTTAAAAAAACCTGATTGAGAGTAATTCTGGCCAAAGGGAGGGTGGGGAGATGAGGAAGTGGGGTGTGGGTAATTATGAATTATGAATTATGAATTGGGAAGTGGAGCATTTGGCTGAAATTTCCCCAAACCCCTAAACCCCTAAATCCCTATCACCCTATCTCCCGACTCGGAGTCTCGGAGTCTCGGAGTCTCCCGACGACCGACGGAATCATCACAATTTACAATTGCTTAATAATTGTTGCCACTGCCGTGATAATATGTCTTGTGGCTCACCTGAGCGTCATAGCTCGGAAAGCAATCCAGATATTGAGATTAGTCTATCGCTGATTTAGGTGTACCTTGTCTGACCCATCGATCGAATCTCCCCCAACCCCAGAAACCAACCCGCCGTCAGATCCGATGCGGGAATACTATCAACTACAAAACACCTTATTGATCACCACCCTGATCTTAAGCGGTCTGATCTTTATACCCGTGTGGCTGTTTTATTCCCTCAATACCGCCCTTAATTACCTATTAGGGGCAATGGTGGGAGTTGTTTACCTAAAACTCCTCGCCGGGGAAGTGGAAAAATTGGGGGTAACGAAAAATCGCGTGGGAAAAAAAGGATTAGCCCTATTCGCCGGATTAATCATCATCGCCAGTCGTTGGCAAGAACTGCACATAGTGCCAGTTTTTTTGGGGTTTTTGACCTATAAAGGGGCGATCATCGTCTATACCCTGCAAACCATCTTCAAGCTGGAGCAGAAAGGCGATTCCTAAACCCTTTGACCGTTAAAAATAACCCTGATTTGCGAACCCGAATCTCTCTAAGGTAGAAATGTTAGACAGTTTAAGTGTGCTTAATTTTTATAGCCTCGCTTCCCTGGAAGTGGGACAACACTGGTACTGGCACATCGGCGGACTAAAAATTCACGGGCAAGTGATCGCGGTCTCCTGGATCGTCTTCGCTATCTTAATCATCGCCTCGATCGCCGCTACCCGCAAAATCCAGAAAGTCCCTAGCGGTATTCAAAACCTTATGGAGTACGTTCTGGAATTTCTGCGCGATTTAGCCAAAAACCAGCTAGGAGAAAAGGAATATCGACCCTGGTTGCCCTTCATCGGCACCCTATTTTTATTTATTTTCGTTTCTAACTGGTTAGGGGCCTTGATTCCTTGGAAGTTAATCGAACTGCCCGAAGGAGAATTAGCCGCCCCCACTAACGACATCAATACCACGGTGGCGTTAGCCCTACTGACTTCCCTCGCTTACTTCTACGCGGGCATCAGTAAAAAAGGACTCGGTTACTTCGCTCACTACCTAGAGCCGATTCCCGTGCTATTACCGATCAAAATTTTAGAAGACTTTACCAAACCCCTCTCCCTCAGCTTCCGTCTTTTCGGAAACATCCTCGCGGACGAGTTGGTAGTAGCCGTATTAGTCTTCCTCGTCCCCCTAGTCGTACCCCTCCCCCTGATGGCTCTCGGTTTATTTACCAGCGCTATCCAGGCCCTTGTCTTCGCTACCCTTGCCGGGGCCTATATCCATGAGGCACTGGAATCGGAACACGAAGAAGAACACGCTTAAAAGCGAGAGACGAAAACAGAAAAATTTCTTAGGGAAAAGTGTCCAAATAATAGGATAATAACTAAGAAATTATTGGTCGAATTCAGGATGAGCAACTGAATTCCAGGATCGTTCTTTCCCAAAAACTCTTTCGGGAGTTTTGAGCAGAAAACCAGCCATTTTTTACGGCTGAGAACGCGCTCTGTAAACAACAGATTGAAATTGATTAGTAAATAGAGGAAAAAATCACCATGAACCCCACAGTAGCTGCCGCTTCCGTTATCGCCGCCGCCCTCGCCGTTGGTTTAGCCGCTATCGGCCCCGGCGTTGGTCAAGGTACCGCTTCTGGAGAAGCTGTTTCCGGTATCGCCCGTCAACCCGAAGCTGAAGGAAGAATTCGTGGTACCCTTCTCCTCAGCTTGGCATTCATGGAATCCTTAACCATCTACGGTTTGGTTATCGCTCTCGTTTTACTGTTCGCTAACCCCTTCGCCTAATTAAAAAAGCAGTGGGCTATCAGCCCCCAGTCCCCAGCTTGGCGGGCGAGTTTTCAAAACTCTAAAAAAACACGGAAGGCTGATAGCTAATTAAGGGAATTTTGCTGATCCCCCCTGACTGTTCATTGTTAAATCAGGGGGATCGTCTTCCTTTTTTGAACCTGCCTATAGCTTCTATTTATCAGGAATAAATCAATGTTTGATTTCGATGCCACCCTGCCAGTGATGGCACTACAGTTTATTCTTTTGGCAGTGATCCTGAACGCCGTTTTTTATAAACCCCTCAGTAAAGTTTTAGATGAACGGGCGGAGTATATTCGGCAAACGGAAGGCGGAGCCAAAGAACAACTAGCCAAAACCGAAGCACTGGTACAAGAGTACGAATTGCAATTAAGTTCGGCTCGTAAACAATCCCAAGAGATTATCGCCCAAGCGCAAGCCGAGGCCCAAAAACTAGCCAGCGAACGAGTTGCCGCAGCCCAAAAAGAAGCGATCTCCCGTAAGGAAGCCGTCGCCGCCGAAATTGCCCAACAGAAAGAAGAAGCCTTTCGTTCTCTAGAAGGACAAGTGGCCTCTCTTTCCCGTCAAATTCTCGAAAAACTCCTCGGCCCCGAACTCGTTCGCTAAACCCCTGGTTAATAACAGTGATCAGTAAAAAGATAGAACTCAGTCGTCAGGAGTTAGTCCCGATGCCAAAGTTAGCACCGCCAAGCATGAAAGTAGTACCCACTTCCCACTTCCGTTCGGCTGAGCGTTCGACAAAAGCTCGCGCGGCTCGACTGATCTGGCCGAACGTCCGAAGTCTCACGGCCGAAGCCCACTTTCAAGTTAGAAGACTGATAACTGATAACTGATAACTGATAACTGAACAACCTACTCCCCGCCCTCAATAATCATGATCATCGACACAATTTTATTATTAGCCACGGAGGCGAAGGAAGCGGCAGCAGAGGGATTCGGCATCAACACCGATATCTTAGGAACTAACCTATTTAACCTCTCGATTCTGCTCGGTTTAGTCATCTTCTACGGCCGCAAAGTTCTCGGACAAATCCTCGGAGAACGTCAGTCGAAGATTGCTGAAGCTTTAGCCGAAGCTGAAAACCGGAAAAATATTGCCGCTACCGCCCTCGCCGAAGAACAGAAAAAACTCGCCCTGGCAAAACAAGAGGCGGAAAAAATTATCGATAACTCTCGATCTAGAGCTAAAGCTGTCACCGCCGACATCGCCGCCCAAGCCGAACTCGATATTCAAAGAATGCGCGAAAGTGCCGCTAAAGATCTCTCGGCGGAACAGGATCGCGTTTTAGTAGAATTACGCCAAAGAATTACCGCTTTAGCCTTAGCTAACGTGGAATCCCAATTAAGCGCCGGCCTGGAAGAATCGGTACAACAAACCCTAATTGATCGCAGTTTGGCCAACCTAGGAGGTAAATAGATGCAGGGAAGTTTAATCAGTTCAGAAATTGCCGAACCCTACGCCCAAGCATTACTTTCCGTCGCCCAAAGCAGCGGACAATTAGAAGCGATCGGCGGCGAAATTAAATCCCTCTTAGAATTGTTGGAAAATGCTCCCGATCTAAGAGCTTTTATCGGCAATCCCGTGATCAAAGAAGAAGCTAAAAAAGCCGTTCTTTCCCAAGTAATGGGGAGCAGTGCCAATCCCTATTTAACTAACTTCATGATGTTATTAGTCGATAAACGTCGGATTCAATTTTTAGAACCCGTTTGTCAACAATATCTCACCTTGGCCAGAGTGCTGACTAACACCGTTTTAGCGGAAGTTTCCTCGGCCACCGAATTGAACGATAGCCAAAAACAAATCGTCATCGACAAAGTGAAAACCCTGACCAGGGCGAACGTGGTCGAACTGAAAACCAAAGTTGATGGCAGCCTCATCGGTGGTGTGGTGATCAAAGTCGGTTCTCAGGTCTTTGATGCCAGCATTCGCGGTCAACTACAACGCCTCAGCCTCTCCCTGCGCTAAGGTCATCTAATCTCCCTTTTTTGCCGTTTTTTCACCTTCTAATTTTTTACTTTTTCCCAGATTAAACTATGGTAGCTATCAGACCCGACGAAATTAGCACGATTATTCGTCAACAGATCGAATCCTATAACCAAGAAGTACAGGTCTCCAACGTGGGAACCGTCCTACAAGTAGGTGACGGTACTGCCCGCATCTACGGCCTACAACAGGCCATGTCGGGAGAACTATTAGAATTTGAAGATGGAACCGTCGGCATCGCCCTTAACCTCGAAGAAGATAACGTCGGCGCGGTGTTAATGGGTGACGGTTTCGGGATTAAAGAAGGCGGTACGGTGAAAGCTACCGGTAAAATCGCTCAGGTTCCCGTGGGTGAAGCCTTAGTCGGCCGCGTGGTTGATGCCCTCGGTCGTCCCATCGACGGTAAAGGAGACATACTCGCCAGCGAAACCCGTCTGGTGGAATCCCCCGCCCCCGGTATTGTCGCTCGCAAATCCGTCTGTGAACCGATGCAAACCGGCATTACCGCTATCGATGCCATGATTCCCGTCGGTCGTGGTCAACGGGAGTTAATTATCGGTGACAGAAAAACTGGGAAAACAGCGATCGCCATTGACACAATCATTAACCAGAAAAGCGAAGACGTGATCTGTGTCTATGTCGCCATCGGTCAAAAAGCCTCCACCGTCGCCCAAGTAATCGACACCCTCACCCAAAGAGGCGCCATGGATTACACCGTGGTGGTGGCCGCTAACGCTAACGACCCCGCCACCCTCCAGTATATCGCCCCCTACACCGGAGCTTCGATCGCCGAATACTTCATGTATAAAGGCAAAGCAACCCTAGTTATCTACGATGACCTCACCAAACAGGCTCAAGCTTATCGTCAGCTATCTCTGCTCATGCGTCGTCCTCCCGGTCGTGAAGCTTACCCCGGCGACGTTTTCTATCTCCACTCCCGTTTACTAGAGCGTGCCGCTAAACTCAGCGATGCCCTCGGTGGTGGTAGCATGACCGCCCTGCCGATTATTGAAACCCAAGCCGGTGACGTTTCCGCCTACATTCCCACCAATGTAATCTCGATTACTGACGGTCAGATATTCCTCTCCACCGACCTCTTTAACGCTGGTTTCCGTCCCGCTATTAACGCTGGTATTTCCGTATCCCGCGTGGGTTCGGCGGCCCAAACTAAAGCGATGAAGAAAGTTGCCGGTAAATTAAAACTGGAATTAGCCCAGTTTGACGAATTAGAAGCTTTTGCTCAATTCGCTTCTGACCTTGATGCGGCCACCCAATCACAACTGGCTCGCGGTCAACGTCTGCGTCAAATCCTGAAACAGCCCCAAAACTTCCCCCTCTCCGTTTGGGAACAGGTGGCGGTGGTTTATGCCGGTTTAAATGGTTATCTCGACGATATCGCCACCGATAAAGTTATCGATTTCTGCGCCGGTTTACGCGAATACCTGAAAACCAGCAAACCTCGCTACGTTGAGATCGTCAGCACTGAAAAACAACTCAACGACGAAGCAGAAGGCCTGCTCAAAGATGGCATCAACGAGTACAAACAGGCTTTCAAGTAAACTTCTGTGAGCTTTAAGCTGTCAGCCTTTTCAGTTATCAGTGATCAGTAAACAGTGACCAGTAAACAGTGAAAAGATGGCCAGAAACTGCTATTTAGTACTGCTCACTTAACACATACTGCTCACTTAAAACTCCAATCTGATAACTGATGACTGATGACTGATAACTGATAACTGATAACTGATAACTGAATTATGCCTAATCTCAAAGCGATTCGCGACCAAATTCAATCGGTCAAAAATACCAAAAAAATTACCGAGGCCATGCGTCTGGTGGCGGCCGCCAAAGTGCGCCGCGCTCAAGAACAAGTTCTCTGTACCCGTCCTTTTGCCGATGCCCTCGCTCAGGTACTTTATAATCTCCAAGGTCGTTTAGCCTTTAGTGATGTTAATTTACCCCTACTGGCCCAACGGGAAGTAAAAACCGTGGCTCTGTTAGTAGTCACAGGCGATCGAGGTCTTTGTGGCGGTTATAATACTAACGTCATCCGTCGTGCCGAACAACGGATGAATGAATTAAAAGAGCAAGGGATTAACTATCAATTAGTGGTTGCCGGCCGAAAAGCGGCACAATATTTCGAGCGCCGCAATGCTCCCATTGCCGCTAAATTTATTAACCTCGAACAGATTCCCACTGCCGATGAAGCTGGCACGATTGGGGATGAATTGCTTTCCTTATTTTTATCGGAAACAGTCGATCGCGTCGAGTTAATTTATACTCGTTTTATCTCCCTGATCAGTGCCACTCCGGTGATTCAAACCCTGTTACCTTTAACTACTCAAGGTTTAGCGGTACAGGATGACGAGATTTTCCGTTTGGTGACTAAAGAGGGAAAATTTAAGGTACAACGGGAAAAAATGGCCAGCCAACCAGCGCAGGTTTTTCCCCAAGACATGATTTTTGAGCAGAATCCCGTCCAAATCCTCGATTCTCTGCTGCCTTTGTACTTAAATAACCAATTACTGCGCGCCCTCCAGGAATCGGCAGCTAGTGAATTGGCAGCCCGGATGACAGCGATGAGTAACGCCAGCGAGAACGCCAGCGAGTTAATTGGCACTTTAAGCCGTACCTACAACAAAGCGCGTCAAGCCGCTATTACCCAAGAATTGTTAGAAGTAGTAGCGGGAGCCAATGCTCTCTAGGTTTAAGCCAGTTTTTCTTTTAATTATCAGTAGGAGTGATTATTTTCACTCCTTTTTTTTATAGTAGCTGGCGTAAAATCCCACACCCTGCCCCACGAAAAACCTTTTCGGCAAACCCCAGATAGCCGTGGTTTAGACTTCTCTGGCCCGAATTAGGTTCAAATAGAGTCAGGGCAATCCCTTTTCTGATATCTTCTGGCCCCTTGAAAAGCCCCATCTCATCCTGTATTGTAAGTCAGCGTGAGAACTATAAATGTCAATCGATTAAGCTAAATCTTAAACTATAATCCTTAAACTATAATCATTACCCGATCGCCCGGTATTGGAGGGACAAAAAAACTCGTGAGTATAACTGATTTAATCCAAAAAGGCGGAGTGGCCATGTGGCCGCTGCTTTTTCTGTCTATTTTAGCTCTTAGCACTATTATCGAACGAATTTGGTTTTGGAGTCGCACCCTCCTGAGTGAGGGCCAGATTTTAAATCGCATTATGGAATCCGCCATCCGTAACTGGGATTTGGCAGCAAAAGTCGCTAGGGATTCCCGCAATCACCCCATCGGTAGCTATCTTTATGCTCCCCTGCGCTTAGAAAATCCAGATCCAGAGGTTTTTCACTTTGCCCTCGAATCGGCTGCCGATGAACAATTATCGCTAATGAAACGGGGCGATAAAATCCTTGAGGCAGTCATCGCCCTTTCTCCCCTGCTAGGATTATTAGGAACGGTACTCGGTTTAATTACCTCTTTGGCTAATATTCAACTGAGTGACCTGGGAACTTCCTCCACAGCCGGAGTAACTTTAGGTATTAGTGAAGCTTTAATTTCCACCGCTACCGGCTTAATTGTCGCTATCTTTAGCCTCGCTTTCTATCGTATTTTTCAGGGACTCTGGTTCAATCAAGCTAGAATTTTTCGCAAGGCTGGCAGTGATTTAGAAATTATCTACCGTCAACGTTGGTTAGATAGAGAAGACCAACAATACTCCCTCAGTGCTAACCTAGAAAAACCCCTCGATCGCTAAGTCTCCCCCCTATAACCCATGGCCGAAACTAAATCTCTTAACCACAAAAAGCC
The DNA here is from genome assembly GCF_020246405.1 of Microcystis sp. M083S1. Taxonomy (NCBI): domain Bacteria; kingdom Bacillati; phylum Cyanobacteriota; class Cyanophyceae; order Chroococcales; family Microcystaceae; genus Microcystis; species Microcystis sp. M083S1. Next base: position 5,568 of record NZ_JADBTB010000012.1, on the reverse strand, counting down.
CAAAAGTAGCCATATTACGGCTCGTCCCCTGAAATTATGGCATGATCAACACCGCATTCAAGAGGATGTGCAGGTTAATATCATTCCCTTGATCGATGTAATTTTCTGTATTCTCACCTTCTTTATTCTCGGTGCAGTGGGATTATCTCGCCAACAGGCCATCAGCCTCGATTTACCGAAAGCTAGTACCGCCACCACCCCGATGCGGGAAATGTTGGTGGTTAGTCTCGATGATTTCGGACAACTCTACGTCGAAAAGCAGATGGTGACTCGTCCCCAGTTATTCGAGGCAATCAAGAATTATCATCAATATAGTCCCAATGGACTGATGGTACTGAATGCCTCCAGAAATGCCAGTTATAACGAAGTGGTAGGGGTTTTAGACCTGCTGCGACAGGTGGGCGGCGATCGCGTGGCTTTAGCGACTCTATCGGGGGAGGCTAACAATCCCACCCTGGAAAATAGCAATCCTTTGCCCAATTTGCCGACTAATCCCACCTCACCCGGTTTACCCAATCCTCTGGGCAGAAATTAACTAGGAATGGATGCGATAGGTGAGTAATTGTTCTTCGAGAGCAGCAATACGATTGTAAGCCGCCGTCAATTGTGCCGTCAATCGGCGAATTTGGATTTCATCGGCAAAAGAATTATCGCCATTGACAGCCGGGGCCTGTTTGCCACCGTGATCCCGGAGAATATCTTTATGATCGTAGAGGCTATTATCGGATAACTCGGAAAAACCGACCATGTCCAGGGATTCTCGCAGGGAATGACTCGATTTATCCTTGGCTAGGATAGCAATTTGCTGGCCGAGGCTTTCGACAATATCCTGTAGACGATCGACTTTCCGATCAAGACTGATAATCTGTTGTTGTAGTCCATTCATGTAATTACCTAGGGATTAAGGAGGTTTCCCCTCTATGCTAGGCTCTAGAAGAGATGGACTATAACAATTTATGATTGATTTAACGATCCCTTTACTGCCCTTAACTAATCTTAATATATTGCCAGAGTCAACCGGCTGCACCCGATAGTACTTCTATTAGAAATTAAGGTAAGCTGTTGAGCAGTAAGCCTCGATTTTAAGGAGCTAATTATGTTTAAAAATTGGTCTTTCGACGATTGGATGAATCATATTCTTTTTCTGGCTACAATTGTGGCTTTGCTGACGATTTGGCTGGGTAGATAAATAAAAACTATTTTTCTTTCCTGGTTTACCGAAAATTTGGGTTTCAGGTTCCCCGTCCATTTCACGGCAGGGAGTGTCAAAATAAGAAACAAAACCCTCAGCGATCGATATGACTGACTCAAGCCCAAAAATTTGTATTCTCGGTGGTGGTTTTGGTGGACTCTATACTGCTTTACGTTTGAGTCAATTGCCTTGGACCGATCAACACACCCCCCAAATTACCTTAATTGATAAAAACGATCGCTTTTTATTTTCTCCCCTTCTCTACGAATTAGTCACCTCAGAACTGCAATCCTGGGAAATAGCTCCCCCTTTCAGCGAATTGCTCGCTAATACCCCCGTTGACTTCCAACAGGGAACCGTCACGGCGATCGATGTTAATAATCATAAAATAACCCTTGACAATCAAAACGATATATGCTACGACCGCCTCGTGATCGCCCTCGGTGGTCAATCTTCCCTTGACTTCCTACCCGGGGCCAGAACCCACGCTATCCCCTTTCGTAGTCTAGAGGATGCCTATCGTCTTCGGGATCGACTCAAAACCCTAGAACAATCCGATCGCGATAAAATCCGGGTCGCCATTATCGGGGGCGGTTATAGCGGCGTAGAATTAGCCTGTAAGCTGGCTGATCGCCTCGGAGAAAGGGGAAGAATTCGTCTGATCGAAAGAAATAGCGATATACTTGGCCCTTCAAACCAATTTAACCGCGACACCGCCAAAAAAGCCCTAGAAAAACGTCTAGTTTGGTTAGACCTAGAAACCACCGTCGCCGACATCCAAGCGGATCGCCTCTCCCTTGACTACAAAGGACAGATCGACAATATCCCCGTTGATCTAATTCTCTGGACCGTTAGTCCGATCGCCTCCCCACTGCTCGCTAATTTGCCCATAGCACATAATGAGCGCAAATTACTAAAAGTTAATCAATATTTACAAACTGTCGAAAACCCCAGCATCTACGCGATCGGCGATGCGGCCGATGGTCGCGACCAAGAGGATAAACCATACGCTGCCACGGCCCAAGTGGCCCTTCAACAGTCCGACTACTGCGCTTGGAATATTTGGGCGAGTTTCCACGATAAACCGGCTTTACCCTTCCGTTATCAACCTTTAGGCGAAATGTTGACCCTCGGAGTCGATGAAGCTACCATTAGCGGTTTAGGACTAGAATTAGCCGGTCCCCTTGCCCATCTTACCCGTCGCTTAGTCTATCTCTACCGTCTGCCCACCCTTAACCATCAAATCGCCGTAGCATTCAACTGGATTACCCAACCGCTTTTATCCCTCATTTCTGAGTAGCGAGTTCAGATATTCCTCCACTAATAAACTATCTCGATCGGTCAATTCCTGACCATCGAGACGATTTAAAAGCATTACTGCACCAAATAACTGATTATTAACCCTAATTGGCACAGCTAAAGCCGTTTTTATCCCCAAAGCCACCGCTATATCCTGACGAATGCGATTATCTCCTAGGGTTTGTTCCACCACCACCGGACAACTATCCCGGTAAACCACCGTACACAATCCCGACGTGGCAATATCACCCCTTTTGCCCACAATTGCCTGGCTGTTTTTACCCGCACCCGCGCGATAATCAATACTATCACCGTCAAATTCGGCAATGATAACCGTTTCTGTTGGAATTAAACCTAAAATTTCTTCAGCAATGCGATCAAGATTAGTTAATTTTTCCATAATGGGTTAGGGGTTGAGGAAATGGGGTGTTATACTCAAAAAAAGAGCAATTCATTAACTTTAGTCTATAGTTTGTGAACTCAAATGAAAGATAACACCCCCAGAGTAACAAGTCTCAAATCTTATCTTCAGCATTTGCCTCAAGATGCGTCTGAAGCGATCGTTAGCACCAACTTTGCACCTTACCTGATATCATATTTAGGATTTTCAACCACGGAGATAATCCCACAGTACGACACGGGAGGCGGTGGGATTACCGACTTTGCCACTCGGAGAAACCTAGAAAACGATATTTTTTTGCAGACAAAGAGTAATCCTTTTCTGCTAATAGAGTTAAAAGGTAGAGATATTAACCTAACTGAAAATAGTCCAAGTTATAAGGCAACTGTCAATCAGTTAAAGCGTCAGTTATTAGGGAATAACTGTAAAGCAGCCCAATGGGGAATTATCACTAACGGTTCACACATCCAGTTATTTAGAAAACATGGTAAAATCATTTTTCCTGCCACTACTTGCATAGCAATAACTCCTGAGAACATTGATGATACTATAGCTCTGATCAAGACAAAAATTGACAATACTCCCAAAGCACTAACGGTTACTGTTTACAATAATAAAGGCGGTGTAGGCAAAACCACCACAACCGTAAATCTTGCCGCTATTCTTGCCTTGTTAGGTAAAAAAGTTTTAGTTTTAGACTTTGATTTTAATCAAGGAGATTTAACTAGATCTCTCCTAAATATGAAACCAGAAGATGGACTACTAGAAAAGGCTTTAACTGACCGCAATATTGAACTAAAATCAGTGATTCGTCCCTATATTTTTAAGAATTCAAAACGACAAATTACCTTCGATGTCGTTCCTACTGAGCCTAAAATGGCAGAGTATTCGGAATTTGAGTATAATGCTAAAATGAAAATATATACTCTCCATAGAAAATTAGACTTAGCTAGATATGAATATGATTACATCTTTATAGATGCAGCTCCCAATTGGCGATTTACTAGCAAGCTGGCTGTTTATGCTGCCGATGTTGTCCTCTTACCCACAAAACATAACAGTTCATTCTCCCTTCATAATGCAGCCACTGCCATCAAGGAGTTTCTGCCGGAAATGCAAAAATCAAAAAAAGATGGGACTCCCATAGCCTTACCAATTTTTTTCAACGGTGAGAAGATTACTCAACCACAGTTACAGCTTGCCCAAAAAGAAATTAATCAAATACTAAAAAATGACAAAACCCTTGTACACTATTTTTATCCCAAATACACTCCTGCCAGTAAAAATTCACATATTCATCACCTGCCAGAATACGCTATTATAGCCAGTGCTGCTTTTGAGTGCGTGCCAGCCGTTTATAAAAATCGTTCCGCTTATGACTACTACCAAGACTTAGCAAAGGAGTATTTTTTACAATGATGGAATATACCGATATTGGTACTTTAAAGTATCTCTACTTAGATGAAATAGAAATTACCAATGGGACCGATGCTGATAGTTTTTTAATTGAAGTTACTGCCAAACTATTACAGCAGACAGGTGGACGCAATTGGCTGCCTGTAATCGTCAAAGAACTATCAGAGGATCGCTATGAAGTTATCGGCAACTCATTTGTTTATGCTGTGGCTGAAAGGGCTGGACTAGAAAGAATTTGGTGTATTATTGCCGATGGAACAGAAGATGCTAGGAATATATCCAGAGTTTTGGCAAGAGAGGAAACCCCAAAACTAAATCTGTCAACAGCTTCAAGAGAAGAAATTAAATCTGCTTTACAGTTCTTGATTGAACAACCGAATAGCCCCCTAAAAACAGTTAAATTAGCTACTGCTACTGCTAGGATTGATGAGGCTCCCCGTCAATTCTGGAAGAGTTTAGATTCAATTGTTGCCCTCAAGTGTGGAATTACAAAAGGGAAGGGATTAGATTTACTCAAAACTGTCTTTTATCTCACTCCTGAATCTCAACAAGATGCAGTGATTGAGGAATTTTCAGAAGAAACTCTCAAACTCAAGACTGTTTCCGAATTAAAGACTCTAGCCAAAGAAAAAGGAATCGTTGGTTTAAGCAAGATGAAGAAAGCAGAGCTAGTCAGAATATTAGCGCAATAAGAAAAAGGAGTATGAATTATGAATTATGAATTATGAATTATGAATTATCAATTGCTAGAAGATATTGAAAGTGAATTAAAATGGCAGCAAAGCCTTTCTAACGAAGATATGGAATTGGGAGCTTTTTCAACGTGAACCACTATCGAGTCATCCCGGGCTTGAGCATTGATTATGCTTGTGGAGTCCATCTGTTATCATCTTGGGTAGTTCTCTAAGGATTTAGTCCCTTTGACATCCTCGCCGCCGTAAAACGGACGGCGATTCCCAAACCTCACGATTTGGGTTTCTGCTTCTTTCCCGAAGGATTTTTCGCACCTGCCGCCCCAGTTTTACTCTGTTCTGGTCTTATGGTCGCTCTACAGACTGACACCGCAAGCCCTGCGGCCAAAATATTTTTACTGGCGTTAATATCTCGGTCATGGTGTGTCCCACAGTCTGGACAATCCCATTCTCGAACATTTAACGGCATTTTCTCGGCAATATACCCGCAATTACTACACCTTTTAGAGCTAGGAAACCATCTATCTATTTCGATGTAATTTCTCCCATACCAACGGCATTTATAGGCT
>NZ_JADBTB010000119.1:0-48798 GCF_020246405.1 Microcystis sp. M083S1 | reverse complement strand
TAATAAGTACCTAAGCAAAATTAATTACACATATCTAACCACCTCTTGCCTCTTGCCCCTTGCCTCTTGCCTATCTTCACTAGGAAATTAATTTTGCACGACTACTTAAGGGTTTAACTGGTCTAGAGTGTATCAGACTTATCTGAAATGACTATAAATTATGAATTAGGGAGTGGGAATTAGGAATTAGGAAGTGGGTTTTTATACTAAATCTGGTTATTAAAAACTGATTATTTATTTTCCGTTTTGCATGAGTGCCTCTCCTGATATGTAGCCTATACTCAACGGATTTAGTATCATTAGGATACTTCAATCGCAGTAAAATCCACTCGCTGATATAAATCTGTCAGGGATATTTGAAAATCTAGAGAAAACAAAGTTAAAATCGCTTCTTGATGGTGATAATCCCGGAATGCCCAATGATCGCCTCTTTTATGAAACTGTTCTATATAATAACCATATTGATCAATTAAAATATATTCTTCAAAACTATCAAGAGAGCGATAAAATTTAAACTTATCACCCCGATTATAGTCTTGAGTAGATTTTGATAAAACCTCGATAATCACCTGTGGATTGGTAATCGTATCGGTGCGTCCTCTTTCAAGAATTGGTTCCCCTTTAACGATCATAATATCGGGATAGGTGTACACATTATAGGCGGGTATTGCCAAGCGTAGATCGGTGATAAATATATCATAGGCTTGATTCTGGATAGTTAAGGGAAATTTTCTACAGAAATTCAAGGCAATGCGATTATGGTTAGGAGTTCCCCCAGTCATAATAATAATTTCTCCATCTCGATACTCGTGTCTGTCGGTGGCGGTTTCCTCTAGTTGAAAGTATTCTGCGACTGTGTAGCGTTTCTCAGTGGTTGCGACCATATTGCCCCCTTGAAAGCAAAGCTCTGTCTTTATGATAACCTGTTTTCTGAAAAGGTAAGTAGCTGGTTATAATTAAATTAAAAATGGATTTTGCCTTTAATCCCCCCTTGATAAGGGGGGTGTCTGATAATTGTTAACGCCTACCTACTTACAATTATCGGTTTTAATCAGGTGCTGACTGCTGTATAAATATCGAGAGACCTTGTTAACAAGGTCTCTCGAAAGTTGGCGGGATTATTGTTGCTAATTTCCTAATCCGGTTGGGATAATTTGAGGATAGAGCTAGTGACTTTCATGCTTTCTTGATAAAGCACGTCCTGGCCCCAACGCTGTAACTGTTTACCTAGCAGAGTTTCTGTTTTTTGGTCTTCCAGATGGGACACTTGTTCAACCCGGCAAGATTGGGCCCCTCCCGAAGCTTCCATCCGCATACAGCCGGTAGTTCCCGAACAAATTACAGTGCAACAATCAGCCTGAAGATTAGTAGAAGTGAGTTTAATACTAATCAGATCTCCTTGTACTTCACCCCAATCGGCCACGGGAACACCGGCTAATTCCGCCTCAATTAAACGCTGGTCCTGACCGAGGAAGCTAATCCGATGAATAGCGTAATCTCCCGACCGGTGACTATATCCCACCGGTCGCCATTGTAACCGGCTGGCCATCCAACCGAGGAACATAAAAGCTTGGCAAGGATTGCCCTTTTCGTAATCAATAGTGATGCGATCGACTTCCAGAATAGCATCCCGGCGCTCCGGTGGATCAAAAGCCTCGGCGGTTAGTTCTTGCCAAGGAGCGAGACGACTCCAGTTCAGGTCAGCTAATGGTACATCTGTGGCTAATAAATCCCCCACTTGCAGCAGTTCCGTTTCCGGTTCCCGAAAAGTGCTGGAATCGACGATAATCGTATCACATTGACTGGCCAGACGCTTAAATAGTCCATATTCCGCATCCGGACTGGCTTTCCACCAGAGAAATTTGGGCAAACTGGGAATAGTTAACTCGGAAATAATGCCGCCAATTCGTTCCAAGGCTTCCGCTGTACCGCTTAAAGTAACGTATTCACAGCAAACTAAAGTGTTCTGACTACGTTTGTTAACGGGACAATAGGCAGAAACAGAGGCTTTTACCCCTTCATCGGCCTCGGCAGTGGGACAGAGGGTAATAATGCGACAGGGATTGGAGGCAGCGATCGCATCTGCCACTCCAATCGCATCCAAATCGGCGGCGTATTGACGATGATTAGCCCCATCCTCGGCGTTTTTTTCCGCTTCCCAGGCCGCCCTTAACCTGGCGACAAATTCATCGCTAGAATGTCCGGTTACTTCTAGTTCTAGGTCCTTCTGGGCGACTTTGATGGCGGCGTGGGTTCGCGGACCGGCAATACCATCAATCGGGCCGGTGTAATAGCCGAGAAGGGTTAACAATTCCTGTACCGCATCGGGTTCATAGACAATAAAGCTAAAGGTGGTGGCCCGGGTGGCGGCCATACCATCCTCATTATTATTATAGGATTGCCAGATATCGCGCAGTTCCTGCTCGATCACATCGATGGAAACATCTTTCGGTGCTTGCAGGGAGACAATGGGGGGGCTTTGGGTAGTCATGTCAGTTATCAGTTATCAGTTATCAGTTATCAGTTATCAGTTATCAGTTACCAGTTATCAGTTATCAGGTGTGAGTTATCAGTTATCAGTTATCAGTTATCAGTTATCAGATGTGAGTTTTTAGTTTACTGATTACTGTTTACTGCTCACTGATTACTGCTCACTGTTTACTGTTTACTGATTACTGATTACTGTTCACTGTTTTAGAGTCGTCGCCAACGACGGCCATCGCGGTTAAGGAGAAATTCTGCTTCTGTGGGTTCCCAGGTACCCGCTTCGTATTGGGGTACGGATGCGGGATCGGCGGGAGCGTCCCAAGCGGCGAGAGCGGGAGTAACGATGCGCCATGCTTCTTCTACCTCGTCAGAACGGGTAAATAGGGTTTGATCTCCCAGCATAGCGTCTAAAAGTAGCCGATTATAGGCATCAGCGCTGGCAACACCGAAGGAGGAACCATAACTAAAGTCCATTTCTACCGTGCGTGTGCGTAATTCTGACCCCGGCATTTTCGCCTCAAAACGGAGGGCAATACCTTCGTTAGGCTGGATTCGCATACTCAGTACATTTGCATTAGTTTGTTGAGCCGCCGATTGGAAGATTAATAACGGCACATGGCGGAATTGGATGGCAATCTCGGAAACTTTTTTCGGCAGACGTTTACCGGTACGCAGATAGAAAGGGACACCCTGCCAACGCCAGTTATCTACCATTAATTTCATGGCCACGTAGGTGGGGGTGGTCGATTCCGGATTAACCCCCGGTTCTTCCCGATAGCCCGGAATGGGTTTTCCTTTCATCCAACCGGCTTTATACTGGCCGCGGATGGCGGATTTTTCTAGGTTATTAATATCGGCCAAGTGAGTCGCTTGCAGGACTTTGACTTTTTCGCCGCGGACACTATCAGCGTTAATAGCGTTGGGTGCTTCCATCGCCGTCAAGCAGAATAACTGCATCAGGTGATTTTGCACCATATCGCGCAAAGCTCCCGATTTTTCGTAATATCCGGCCCGCTCCTCCACTCCCACGGTTTCGGCCACGGTAATCTGGACGTGATCGATAAATTGACGATTCCAGAGGGGTTCAAAGATAGCGTTAGCAAATCGGAACACCAGCAAGTTTTGGACGGTTTCCTTGCCTAAATAGTGGTCAATGCGATAAACTTGGTTCTCCTGACAAACCTCTTGTACGACTCGATTGAGAACTTGGGCAGAACTGAGGTCTTTGCCAAAGGGTTTTTCGATCACTAAGCGGTGTTTAATCGGGTCTTTCAGCATTCCGGCCGCGCCGAGGTTTTTAAGACCGGGGGGAAAGAAATTAGGAGAGACGGCTAGATAAAAGACTCGATTGCCGCGAGTTCCCCGGATTCCGTCTAGTTCTTCCAGAAAGACTTTCATTTTGGCGTAACTTTCTGGGTCGTCCATGTTGCCGGGGAAATAGTACAACCCTTGGGCGAAGTCTTGCCAATATTCCTCACTGCCAATCCCGTCGGAAAATTCTTCGATGCCTTGGCGCATCTGTTGGCGAAAATAATCATGACTCCACTCTCGGCGCGCTGTACCGACGATGGTTAATTCGGCCGGCAGTCGTCTTTCCCGTTTCAGTTGATAGAGGGCAGGAACCAGTTTTCTTTGGGTTAAGTCTCCTGATGCCCCAAAAATGACTAAGATTAAGGGTTCTGGGGTTCTTTCTTGTCGCAATCCCACTCGGAGAGGATTTTCGAGCAGCTTTACCATAGGATTTTGTCTAGCCGAGGTGCATTATTTTCCAGTCTAGCGGGAATACTCGACGGCATACCTAAAGTAAAAATTAATAACCACAATCAGTAATCAGTAATCAGTAATCAGTGACCAGTAATCAGTAATCAGTCATCGGTCATCGGTCATCAGTCATCAGTAATTGGATAATATCTTTAGGCCTTTTTGAGATCAAAAAGTTCCGGGACTGGGAGTGAGCGGGGGGAAAATTCAGGGAAAAAGTCCCTGAATTTTAGGTAATTGACCACCCAAAAATGGCTGAAACCCGACAACCTACTCCTAGGAAAAACTTTTTGCCGCAAACCCTACTTATTTTTTGGCGGTTTTAACACAATCGAGGGTACGGACGATGGCAGCTGCCGCGTAGTTACGACGGGCGGGATCATTTGGTACAAAAGAACTACCCTGTTCGTTCAAGGGAGAGGCCACACCGCAAAATCCCGACATCTGGGTAATTAAACTGGCGGCCCAATGACCGGAAGTATCGGAAAAATTGACGGGAGTTTTAGTTTGGGCTAAATCGGGGGCTTGTTTTTGCTGAGTTTTCAGGTAGGTGGCGGCCTGTTTGAGAATCGCCATCAATTCGGCCCGGGTGATGGGGTCGGTGGGGCGGAATTCGCCGTTAGCTTTGCCGGCAACAATACCATTAGCCCGGGCCCATTGGATTTTTTTGGCACTCCAGCGCGTCGCTTCTACGTCGTTAAAACTGCCGCTGCCGGGGGGAATATCTTCTAGGTTAATTTTGGTGACAGTTCCCATCCCCTCAATAATCATCGAGACGAATTGTTCCCTGGTGACGGGATTTTCGGGGCGGAAGGTGTTATCTTCTTTAAAACCAGCCACTACCCCAAGCGCGATCGCTTTTTCGATCTCAGTTTTATAGATATCGCCGCTAATATCCTGAAAACTGGCCCCAGAAGTGGGGGGAGGAGTGGTTTCGCTGACGGGAGGTCTGCCGGTGGCTGCGAGAACTTCCGCTTCTTTGCCGCTAAAGTAGAAGTGGCCTAAACTTTTGCCTTGGAAAGTACGACGGCTAAATCTCCAACCCGGTTCGAGGATAATTTTCATAAATCCTGTTTGCATTCCTCGGGTTCTTCCCACCACTAATTCCGGTCTGCGGGCATCCCGGGGAGTTCCCACTAAGTATAATTCGCCATTGCGTTCCACAATACGCAGGATGTAATCTAGCCCAAAATCCCGGCCATCGAGACGGATAGAATAACCATTACTATCGGTGGCGCGGCGACAAATGCCGGTAAAGTCAAAGTTGAGGAGTAGAGGGTCGATCATGACGGGATTTGAGCCGCTTTCGTTCCAACACTTCTGTTTTCCCTGGATTTGTTCCAAGACTAGCAGGTCAAATTTATTACCTCCGTAGGGACGAGCGATCGCTACTACCTGGGTCTGCTCGATGTCCTGTTCGTCAAAGTTGGCCGCTGGTGTGGCAGTTATGCCCAAGGTCATTAGGGCGGTTAGGGCGATCGATAATCTGGCTTTCATAATCTTTAATCTATAAGACGATTTTTGCAGTAAAAATAGACGTGCTAATCCCAACATTCTATGACTGAATGCTTCCGGTCGTTGTTCCAGACTGCGCCGGATTGTTGTCTGTCCGCACAACTTTTCTCTCAATCTTCAATTTCCGACCCTATTTATCCTGGCAATATTCTGATTAAACTGGTGGGGGGATCAATATTCATTCGGTTGGCTGTTGAAACTGGGGAGATTTTGGCGGATTGTCGAAAATTTTAGCCAGCCATTCGAGTCTTAGGCTAAGATGGGTAGAGAGGCTTTTAATTGGCCGCAGCCCTTGACTTCCTCACAGGATTTAAGCCCAATAATTGCCTAAAAAATTGCAATTAATCGATTGAGGGCTATCAGTGCCGCGGTGAATTATCATAGTTCATTAGCTCTGGTGAGCCATTGCCCTTTCTTTGGTGTGTGTGAGGTAGACAATTATGAGTAACTCCCCCGGTGATCCTTCTCCTCGTCCTAATCTTTTTCTGAGTATCGGTCGATTTGTCCGCCGGCCTTCTACTTTAATTGTCGGGGGAATTACTCTCCTAGGAATTACCTCCCTTGGCTATTTTACGACTCGTTATTTAGTTTATGAACGTCTAACCCCAATTTTAGACAATATCTTCAGTGAAATGCTTCACAGACCTGTCAGGGTAGGTAAGATAGAGGGCTTTTATTTTAATCGCATTCGTATCGGTAAATCGGCAATTCCAGCTACGGCCAATTCTGCTGATAGTTTATCTATTGATGCGATCGAATTGGGATTAAATCCGCTGCCCTTACTTTTAGGTCTGCCGCTGCCGGTTGATGTCAAGTTAATTAATCCCAGTATTTATCTCGATCAGGATAAAAATGGTCAATGGCTCGATAATTTAGAAAAAATAGCTAGTAACTTTGATCGGGAGGCACCCATTAGGTTAAATCTGGGTTTTCAGGTGGAGAAGGGAGCTATTACTATCCAACCCTATGCCCTGAAAAAACCGATAGAAATTAAGGCCGATGGTCAAGGAAGATTTATTGATAATCAAAGGCAGCCTCTCACCTACGATTTTAGCGCAGAAATCCTCAAAAGTCAAGTAAAAATTCAAGGAGAAACGGCGTTAAAAACGGGTGAAAGCCTAACTAATCTTCAGATCGACCGTTTAAACTTAAGTCAACTATTAACTTTAATTCCTAATCGCAATTTTCAATTAAATCAAGGACAAGTAAATGCTAATATTGCTCTCAATATTCCCAGTTGGGCAAAGCTAAATCAAAGTCAAGGTAATGGCAATTTTCAGGTGACGGAAGTAGCGGGAAAATTCCAACCCTTCCAGTATCCAATTAAGCTAACTACTAAGTTAAATTTACAGGGAGACAAAGTATTAGTTGAACAGGCGAGCGCAACTATTGGCAAGATTAAAACTGAGGTGAGAGGAGAAGTAAATTGGCAAACTGGTTATCATCTCAATGTCGCTCTAGAATCGGTGGATTTACAACAGCTTTTAAGAATTATTTATCTGCAATCACCTCTAGATTTACGGGGAGAAGCACGCTCTACTTTTCAAGTGACGGGAAAATTAGATCAACCTCTAATTAAAGGAACCGTTAGCAGCAGCAAACCGATTATTTTTGAGCAAATTCCTATTAAATCAATAACCAGTAATTTTCAAACAAATCTCAATAGTCTTAATTTAGATAAAATTAAAATTAAACCCGTCGCAGGTGGAGAAATTAAAGGGGAAGGAAAATTGCAGTTAAATATTCTGCAATCCCTGCAAAAAAATCAACCTCTTGACGGGACAAAAATGCCGATTAATTTGAATTTACAAGCGCATTTTCCCACGAGAAAAATCTTATCTCAATTCGCGACAATTCCCGCTAAAATTAATATAAATGATCTGCAAGCTAATATTAAAGCTAGGGGTAGTTTAGGACTGCCACAATTATTAATTAATTGGCAAATACCCACGGTTAATCAGTCAGGATTACTCAATGTTGCCGGGGAGGGTAAAGTATTTTTAGGGGGCAACAAAATAAATTTAACCGATACGGTCATTAAAACAAATGGCGGCAAACTACAGGTTAATGGTAATGGTGATTTTACCAGCAAATTAGTCCGGGCAAAAATCACGGGCAATAACTTTTTATTGACTCCTTTTGTGCCTCTTGTTTGTCAATATTTAGATAGTATTTGCCCCTACCTAGAAACCTTAGAACCCTTAAATTTAGAGACAGCTAATATTCAATTTAGTGGCAAAATTGACCAACTTAATATTAATACTTTAAACGGAATTGCTAACTTAGGAATTAGCGGTAAACAAGGCACAATTTTCGTCAATAGTCAAGTATTGCAAGGAAATATTCAGGCTAAAGCTGTCTTAGCGGGATTGCCGATTAATTCCCTATTGCCTAACTTATCAACCCAGGTTAAATTAATGCGATCACAGATTAATTTACAAGGTTATTTAGGGGAATTACTAAATAATAAAAATAATATTTTCAGCAGTTGGCAAGGTCAAGGTAATATGCAGTTATTAGTGGATAATAATCCTTTAATTGCCACAGCCAAACTGAATCAAGGTTTCCTGACAGGAACAGTTAATACCAGTGGGATTAGTCTTAATCCTCTGGTGGAAAATTTAACAGTTCCCGTCAGTTTAGGCAGGGCAAAAATTAACTTTGCTGGTAGAATAAATTCTCTGATTAGCGGTACTTTAACGGATTTAAAAACTTGGCGCGGACAAGGAGATATACAGTTATTTGTCAATAGTCAATCTCTAAGAACGACAGCACAACTAGAACAAGGGATTTTAAGTGGTATAGTTAATACGGCTGGCATTAACTTAAATCCGTTTTTACCCAATATAAATATTCCTGTTAGTCTAGGAAAAACCCAAGTCAATTTCACTGGTGCAATCAATAATTTACTAGCGGGAAAAATCCCTAATTTGTCCACCGTCAATGCTAGGGTAAATACTCGGTTGTTAGTGGATAATAATCCGATTAATACTGATATTCAGTTAAACAACGGGATTTTTAATATTCTCAGTAGTTTAGAGAATTTTCAGACTAATATTTCCATACCTTTGAATATTTACCAAACCAGTTTTCAAGCAACAGGAAATGCCCAAACTATTTTCGACTCCCTGCTAGAAAAACGACTCAACTTAAGCAGTATTAAAGCAGTTTTTAACTCTCGTATTAATGTGGCTAAAGGAGAAATTAAAGCTAAGGGACAACTGAATAATAATTTATGGCAAAGTGATATTATTGCCGCTAATCTTAATCCCGCTGCCGTACTAGAACAATTACCAGGAATAAAATCAATCTCGATTCCTCACTTAGATTTTAAGGCCAATTTAGCGGGAAACATTCAAGAAATTTGGCAGGGAGTAACACCGATTCAGGTTAACAATCTTTCGGCACAGTGGGGAGAAAATAGCTTTGATGTGCGCGGAAATATTCTTTTAGCTAATCTTACCAGTCAACCTGATATCGCTGAGGTTAACTTAAATCTACAGGCAAAAACTGACTTTTCTACTATACCCTTAGATCAGATTATATCGCTTTTACCGATCGATCCTCGTTTGAAACCCAGAGAATCGACACTGACAGGGTTCGGAGAATTTCAAGGAAAAATCACAGGAAAAAATCTCTTAACTGCGTGGCAAAAAGTGGGAAATATACAAATCAAAGGAGATATAAATTTAGCTAACTTTAGCATTAATGATCGACCCTTTGAACCTATCTTAAAAGGAAGTATGCAAGCAGGAATCGGTCAAAATATTAGTTTAAATCTGCGGGGAAATCAGGACATTATTGACCTAACTTTCGATCCTTGTCAACAAAATAATTGCCTGCTGCCCTATCTTCCCTTAGGGATAAATATTCGCCAAGCTTTTGGAAATAAAACTCCTTTTTTAGCAACAGCTAAACGAAGCGGAGAAAATTTAAATGTTCAGATTGCCGATTTTCCCCTAGAAATGCTGAAAATATCTCCCACGGCAGCCTACAATATTCCGGGGATTATTGCTGGACAAGTGAATGCTAATCTAGACATCAATTTATTTAACTTACAGGGTGAGGGACAACTAGAGATTAATCGACCTAGTTTAGGTAACTTAATCGGGGAAAAATTAACGGCAAATTTGGTTTATCGGGATTCCATAGTTCAACTGCAAGAAGGTAGTTTACAAGCGGGTGCAAGTCAATATAATCTGCAAGGTTTATTTAATTGGCAAACCCAAGCAATAGAAGCTAAACTGAGGGTAGATCAAGGTTATATTCAAGATTTATTATCAGTTGCTAGTATCTATGATTTAACCAGTTTAATCAACTTTTTCTCCTCAGAGAATAACCCAGCTATTCAACTTAGTCCCCTAGAAGTAGGTAATCCCGAAGCTTCCCTAGCACAACAGGTAAATTTGCGGGCAAAAATTGAAGAAATAATCCAGCAATTAGCAAGGGAAAGAGGGGTAGTCGGGATACCTTCTGAACTAGATTTTCGCGGCAGTTATCAAGCAAATATAGCCTTAACTGGGACTTTAAAAAATCCCGATCTTAGCGTAAAATTTCAGGGCAATAGATGGGAATGGCGCCCCCAAAGACCGACGGTAAATATTGTTAACCCTCTGGGAATTGTCACCACCGATACCCAATTAATTCCGATTGATGAAGTAACAATTAATCTTAACTTAAATCGTCAGTTGCTCAGGATAGAACCGATTAGATTAAAATCACGAGATTCTTCCGTATTTTTAGCGGGTGATTTTTCCCTAAAAAAAGTAGAGGGAACTTTTGCCGTGGAAAATCTTTCTCTCGATCTCTTGAGAAATTTTGTGCAGTTTCCCTTGGATGTATCCGGTAGTCTAAAAACTCAAGGACAAATTACAGGAACCTTATTAAATCCTCGTATTCAGGGTAACTTTGCCTTTATTGATGGTGCAATTAATGCCCAAAATATTAATCAAGATATAATTGGTTTATTTACCTATAATCAGTATCGTTTTGATTTGCGGACAACCTCCTCGGAATCAATCCAACTCTATGCCAGCATTCCCTATCCTCCCTTACCGGGTAATGATCAATTAAAAATCCAAGCAAAATTGGGAACCGATGCAATTAAATTAATTGAAGCTATCAGTCAAAACACCATTGAATGGGTTAACGGTGAGGGAGAGGTAGTTCTTTCAGCGACGGGAAGATTAGATATAAAAGAGGGTTTAAAAATCAAAGATTTAGAAGCAAATGGTATAGTTACTCTCGATAATGCTGCTATCCGCAGTGTTGCTTTTCCAGAGATTTTAACCGTAAATGGCCGCATTGGTCTAACCCCTGAAAGCTTAACAGTAGAGGAATTACAAGGCTCGATCGCTGATAGACAAATTTCTGTGGTGGGAGTTTTACCTTTCTTTCAAGCCATCAAAAATAATCCTAATCCCTTAACAGTTAATATTCAAGAGGGAGATATAGCAATTAATGGTCTTTATCGGGGATTAATTGCTGGGAATGCCCTGGTAACTGGAACAATTCAGCAACCAATTATCGGAGGGAATGTGCGTCTTTCTAGGGGTAAAGTTTTTCTTCCTCGCACCCCAGAAATTAATCAAGAAACGGATAAATCAGTAAGTCGCTGGCTGCAGCCTCTCAACATTCCTCAGACGACCAATATTACTCCAGTTTTAAATAATTTCCAAGTGTCTTTAGCGGGATTATCCATCGAACAAGAACCTTTGTATCAATTTGATTTTAGTGGTGCTTTAACCTTGAACGGTTCGCTCACTTCACTGGAGAAATTACAAACCAATGGAGTGATTAATCTCGATCGGGGACGGGTTAGCTACATCGATACTCGTTTTCTTCTTAACCGACGCAATCAAAATGTTATTGTTTTTGATTCTAGTCGCGGGTTGGGACTTTTTAATCCCTTTGTTGATATTCAACTGCGAACAATTCTCAGCGAATTTTCTCAATCTCGCGATTTTGCCATCTCCCGTCCGGGGGGGGATTTTCCTAGTAATGAAATTCCCGATGATAGTCTGAATCGCATTCAAAGGATCGATGTCACCCTCAGCGTTGAAGGGGAATTAAACCGCTTGCTACCAAATTTAGGCCGTAATATTAATGAAGTGTGCCAAATTCGTCCCAATAGTCCCCCTTTTCCCCTAGAGGAAAACTATACAAATGCAGAATTACAAAAAGCTGCTAATTGTTTACAAGCAGTGGCTTTTGCTAGAGGTGAAGATGAGGGATTGCTTAATACTCCCCTAGTTAAATTAACTAGCACTCCCCCCCGCAGCCAAGGGGAAATCGTTCGACTGTTGGGGGAACAATTGCTGTCGGTTTTTAATGGTTTACAGGGGAAAAACACAGAACAATTAATTCAGTTTGGAGTGGTTCAGTTGGCGATTCCCCTCTTAGCTCAAGGAGTCGTGTATGATGTGGAGAATGCGGTTAGTAATGCGATTGGAGCAACCGATTTTAATATTCTTCCCAATTTGGAAACCGTCTATCGAGTTAATTCCCAGTCTTTTATCCGCTTCTCCTACGATTACAATTTGAATGAGTTTACCGTCCGCTATCAAACTCAATTTTAAGGTAAGATTGAGAGATATAGGAGAGTTCAGAAGTTAGGAGACAAGGCAAAATTAGGTTATACTTCATCTTACTTGATATTCTATGATTATTCGCGAGGCTAAAGAAACAGATTTACCAACAATTATCGAGATTTATAATGCTGCTGTTCCCACTCGCAAGGCAACCGCAGATTTAAAGCCTATTTCCCTCGAAAGTCGGCGAGAATGGTTTAAAAAGCACGATCCTGAACAGTATCCCATTTGGGTAATAGCGATCGAAGGTCGGGTGGTGGGTTGGCTAAGTTTACAGATGTTTTATGGTCGTGTCGCTTACCAAAAAACGGCAGAGGTTAGTTTATATATTTCCCCCGATTATCAAGGTCGTGGAATCGGTAAATTATTAGTAGAATATGCCCTGAATTGCTGTCCGAAATTGGGTATATCTAATCTTATCTGTATTATTTTTGCCCACAATCAGGCCAGTATTCGTCTCTTTGAAAAATTCGGCTTTCAACGATGGGGTTATTTACCCCAAATTGCCGCTCTAGACGATTTTCTGGCTGATGTAGTCATTTTAGGGAAAAAAGTCGCTTAAATAGGCAATTCTCCCCATAGCTAGACTAAATTCTAGACTTAATTGAATATCAGCATTTTCTGGTTCGCCTAGAGATGATTTCTGGGTGAGAGAAAAGAGATAGTCTTCATGGCCCTTCCTTACTCTTTATGCTAAATTAACACACAAAATGCCAAGACAACATACTTCTAATACTAAATCCTGTTTAAAAGGTTTAGGGAAGTAGCGGAGCATCGAAGTAGATAAATCGATTAGGTTAAGCTCTGTATCGAGAGCATCCCAGATATCCTATACTTAAGTAGGTAGGTATTAAAAACTTTCAGATCCCCCCGCCTATCGGCACCCCCCTTATCAAGGGGGGCAGGGGGGATCAAACCTAAAATCTATTTTTAATTTAATTATAACCAGCTACTTAAGTTTCCAACTCCTGTTCCCTCTATTTAACCATGAATAATTTTAAAATACTGCTCATCGGTTACGGTAATACTTTAAGAAATGATGACGGAGTGGGAGTGAGAATAGCCGAAATTATCGCCCAGGAGAATTTGCCTAATGTGCAAGTCATCGCTACCCATCAATTGACTCCTGAGTTAGCGGCGGATATAGCTGATGCTTCCCTAGTTATTTTTGTTGATGCAGTATTATCTAATCAAACCGGTATCTGGATAGAAAAATTAGCGGCAGTTACCGAATGGAATAATTTAGGTCATGCAGAAAGTCCCGCTTCTTTATTAGCATTAACTCAAGCAATTTATCAACAAACTCCCAGGGCCTGGGGAATATTTATTCCTGCTATTAATTGTGAATTTGGTGAAGAATTATCAACAATAACTCAAAAGGGCTTGACAAATGCGATTAAAGCTATTAGTAAAATTATTACTTCTGAGGATTTGACTGAATACCAAAAGCAGGACTTTGATAATCTTCCGGCAGATAATTTTCAGGAATAGTGCTGTGATTGCCATCCCGGAGAGCCTTGTAGTGAGGAGACATAATTTCGATACCGACTTCGTTACATTTATCCTGAATATTTTGGTGTAATTCAGAATAAATATACACCATTTTGTTAGGATGATCGGTGTAGGCATTTAGCTGATAGCTGACATAAAAATCATCGAGACTGGTTTGCAAGACAAAAGGAGCAGGTTCTGAGACAATAAATTGGGTGGCTAAGGCTGCTTCTTTCAGGGTTGCGTGAACCTTACGCCAAGGTAAATCATAACCGAGAGTGACTGTGGTTTGCAAAATTAAAGGCTGTTTGAATTCCCTTTGAGAGACACTAAAGTTAATCACATTAGTGTTTAACAGCGATGAATTAGGAATCGTGATAATTCTATTAGCTGGTGTGCGAATACGGGTGACTAATAATCCTTTTTCAATCACATCTCCAATAACATCACCAATAGAAATTTTATCTCCTAGTTGAAAAGAGCGGGTATAGATGAGGATAATTCCCCCCACCACGTTAGCAATAGCAGAGGTGGAACCCAAGGAAAATAGTACCCCTAAAAATACCGACACCCCCTGAAAAGCAGGAGAATTAAATCCGGGTAGATAGGGAAAAGCGATGACTATAGCTAAGGCAATTATCAGCAGTGACAGTAAATTATAGGTTGGTTTTGCCCAATCGGGATAGAAACCATTAATTACTAAATTTTCTCTTTCCAATCCAGTGAAAAATGGTTTAATTGCTCTCAACAGATAGTGAGTTATAAAAATAATTAGCAGTATGATAAAAATACTGGGTAAATATTTTGCTATCTCTTGGGAAACAACTTCTAAAGCACTAAAAAAGTATTGCAGAAAACCATCACCAAATTTTCTAGTCCAGGGAAAAAGACGAAGGACAAAAGTTAAATAAAAATAGAGAATAGTTAAAATAATTAGAGTGCGGATAAATTGCAAAACTCTTAGGGAAAAAATTCCTATTGTCTGGGAACTAATAATCTCAAAATTTTGGAATACGACCCCAGGAACTAGGGAGGTGATTAACCTCTGAATCTGGGGAAAAACCCGCGAAGATATAAAAATTATTACCCAGAAAATTAAGACCGTGGCCAAGGTAGCACTTACCGTCAAAACTGCATCTTTTAAGAGGTTATCCGGTTGACGTTCTTGACGATAACGGACAATGGCCGCTTTAATCTTTGCTAAAGCTCGTTCGGCCAATACTTCTTGACTGACCGCCTGTAATTTGGCATCTTTAGAAGTAATAGTAGCAATAACCGTATCTCCCAAAATAATCGAAGGGTTTTTGTCTTCAGGATCAATTTTTATAGTTAAATCTTCAGGAGAAAGAGCATCGTCATCGGCAATTTTTTCAATTCTGTCTGTAATCGATTTCGCTCTTTCTTGCGCTGAAAAAGAACCTATTCCCTGCCGAATCGTAAAAAGTTCTTGATTATCAAGCATGACGGGAAAAACTTCTCCCAAAGTTTCCAGGGGTGTTTCCTGTCCCTGTTTAGCAGGATTATTCTGGGCTGCTATCATGAAGATAGGGGATAAAGTCAGTAACAAAACTAAACTAAACAGTCCTAGGTAACGCCAGATTTTTTTCATCTTCTAAGCCACAATTGTACAGGAGCGATCGAGTTTAATACCTCTTTTTTTCATCGTAGCATGGAATAGTTCTGTGGATAACACCTGTTCCACGGGATAAATCCCAGCTTTTTGGAGTTTTGCCGCTAAGATTAATTCTGCCACGCTGCCAGTTCCCCAGCCGGCTGCTTGAGCAGTATTCTCGTGAACCATAGTTGCTTGATAAACTGCTTTTTGCTGCCCTTGCCATCCGGCCACTTTTGCCAACATTGCCACCCCAATTCCCGAAAATTTATCGGTTACTTCTGTCATGCGATAACTAACTTGGGAAAAAAACTCAATTCCCCGATAACTTTCTACCCAAGCATCGGGAAAAATATGGGCAGTAATCCAAGTTAAATGATTATAAAAATCGGGAATAGAACCAAATTTTGTAATCACATTTTGCACTGGAAAAGATTCGGCAAAAGTATAGGTTTCTGGCATATCAAACCAATAAACACCAGTTTTACCCAAAGGAGCGGGAAAGTCAATTACTTCCCTGGCAGTATAGGGTTTAATCTCTTGCCATTTTCCCTCAATCCAAGCTAAAAAAGGCTTTTTTAAACCGAGAAAAGTTGTCCGCATCACAGTTAATCCCGCACCTCCTGAACCGGCTACGGCATAATTTAAACGGATCGTTTCTACCCTATCTAAGTGTTCCACTCCCTCCCGCACTATACTATTAGAAATACCAGGAAAAATTCCCGTATTAACCACGGCAGTTATTCCCGCTTTTATCGCTAATTCTCGATAGGGAATTAACTTTTGATAAAAAGAACGATGATCACTAACATCAATATAATTGACTTTTTCTTCGATGCAAATTTTTACTACCCTGCCATCGCGATAATGAAAGGGACCGGCACAATGAATAACTAAATCACTCTTTTTAATTGCCTGTCTAAGCTTGTCTATTTCTTCTAAATCCAAAGCCAAAAACTGCATTCTTGGCAGTAATTTAATCGCTTTTTCCTTGCGTCCTGTGATAATAACTTTAGCTGAAGTATGATTAATAATATCTAGGGCGACACTTTGACCAATGCGACCGGTGCCACCTAAAATTAAAACAGTTTTTTCCATGGCAACTATCAATAATATTTGTTGCCCTAGTATAGCATCCTCTTGGCAATTTTGCCTATTTTACAAGATGAAAAATTGAGAATAATCCCAACTTATTTAATGCGTCCGAGGGGCAAGAAAATAGTTAAAATCTCACCTTCTTCGGGTTTTTCACGCACAATCAATTTACCTCCCAAAGCTTGAAAAAGGTTTTTAGTCACCTTCATATTCAGACTTAAACTACCGGTTTCTGGTTGAAACATTAGGACTTTTCCCAAAGCTTTGAGGGTAAGATTAGGTGATTTTATTTGAGTTTGAAACTGCATTTTTAATTGATTTCCTGCCGTTGATATATGTACTTGCAACAGTCCACCACTAGCCATACTGCGAGTACATTTTTCCACGACTCCATTTAACATTTGATCCAATAAATTCGGGTCGCTAATTACCGAAGGCAATTTTTTCGGTACATTAACTTCTAAATTGACATTGCGCCGTTTAGCCTGTTTTTGCCACCGAGGAATACTATCTTGAAAGACTTTTTCTAGAGCAATTGGAATTAATTGAATTGGTTTATCTCCCAGAGGATTAATACCCAATTCTGCGGCTCGGAAAATTAATTCCATGCGCTGAATTTGTTCACTACATTCTAAATCGATTGTTTCTAAATATTTTTCTACATCTTCCGTTACTTTGGCCCGTTTTAACAATAATCTGGTAATGGTGCGAATGGTGGTTAAAGGGGTGCGAATTTCGTGGGTTAAAGCGCGCAATAATTCCAAATCACAACCCGATTCTAAATTAGAATTATCTTCCTTTGGCGGAGTGATTTCGGCATTGATAGGCGATTTCGTTTTTTTCAGGTCTAAATTAGGCTGGTTGGGTAAATTTTGCAGTAATTGGCGACTAAATTGGCTAACTAGACGATAATCCGGCGAGGGACTGCCATTAGCCTCGATAATTGCCTCTAAAGTCTCGATTTGCGGATAACGCAGATTAACTAATCGTTGCCGCAACTGCTGCCAAGCTTGCTGAGTGAGGACGGGATCAAAGGAAAATTGAAAAGAGGACAAACCCCACTGATCCTCGCCTAAAACCAGCAAAAGAGCGAAACTTTCGCTAAAAACCAGACAAAATCTTTCATTAGCAATCGGATCCGTTGGCAAGAGAGGCAATTCATGAATCTCTGTCGGGGAAATATCGGCGGCGGATTTTTCCTGAGAAGGCAATTGCAAACCCAGCCATTGTAAATGTTTTAAAGCTTTAACGGTAAAAACACCGAATTTAAAACCCGTTAAAGCCTTGCTTTCTCTGACTAAAGCCGTCGGACCGGAGAGAATTAAACCCCGACTGGCGGCATTATTTGGGTTTTGTAATAAGATATTTTCTAAAGATGCGATCGCTGCGAACCATTCACTTTCCGCTTTCAGTTGCGAGCGCTTGAGCCATTCCGATAAATTAGGATAAAAAGCATTGGGGGTGAAAGTTTCCCGGTCCTGATGGTCAGTCGGCGGGAAAATATCGCTTAATTTCGGTAAAGACCCCTTTAACATCGTCTTCATCACTGACTAGATACAAATTCCTTACCTAGAATATTACCCCCGTTAATGCCCATCCCATAACGGTAAAACCGAACTCTATTGGCAGTGATATCCGCGTTTTGATAACAGTTATCTTAATGGTGAGGTACAAAGTTTTGCTTTTGGGGAGTCGGTCGTCGATAGCAAATTAGGTGGCTCTTCTGGTTTCTGTGTGGAAACGAGGTCTATACTGATAGTCTCTTCGACAAAATAGTCCTAAAAGTGTTACCCGATAAGTATTTCACGATTCCATAAGCAAAAATTATCACACAAAGTCGAGAAGAGCCATTAGGTTACACTTCGTCTTGATCGGAAAGGCTGTCAATCGGCTTAATGATTTGTAATATAGGTTAGTCCAGTTGATTACCTATGCTGGTTGTGGGTTTAGTAGCTCAATTCAACCTCGATAAGTCTAATATTTAACTACACCTCCCGACTTATGTGTTTTTTTGTTACATTTAAGTATTTTTTTTGTTTATCTATGGTTATCATAGTAGAGCGAGTTAAATTGTTCCCAAATGATTTCCCTAACTAACCGATCTTTGCTCCCAAACCCTTTGTCCTTGACATTACGTCAATAGGAGGAACCATCGGCTCTTGGTTTGCCTGTTTAAGTGTTGCTTTCAAGCTAGGTAAACAGTTGAGTAGTGGTAACTTTCGAGCAATAGTTGGGTTTGGTTATTGACTATATTTCGCCGTGAGCAAATTCTGAGAATTAATCAGAACTAAGTGCGCTTGTCTGTCTTCCGAACCCGTCGATGCTGCGGATTTGAGGTTCATTTATCCTTTGTCTGAGAGAGAGTAAAAAATATGCTGCACATTCATATTCTTCAGGATACGTTTTTCAAGTCTTCCACAGCTTTTTCTGAAACCCTCAATAGTGGGCAAAAATCCTTAATCAAAGCGGGAACTAAACTGCCAATTAAATCTTATTTTCGCCAAAATAATCATTATTCTGTCAAGTTAGCCGCAGAACAAGGTTCAGTGGGGAAAGCGGGATTTTTCTTTGATGATCATGTACAAGTAGAAGAAATACGGGGCGTTTGGCTCACCAATGTTGACAGTGATATTCTCAAGTCTAAAGATAACCTAAAAGCTGGGTTGGAAAAACTTAAAAATTTAGGATTTAATACTCTTTATCTAGTAGTTTGGAACAAAGGCTATGTGTTTTTTCAATCACAAATTGCTGATAATGTTTTCACTGCCGATAAGGAAAAACTCAAAAAAGTCAACCTTGAAAAAGAGTTAGTCGGTAGAGATCTACTAGCAGAAATCATTGAGATTAATCAGACAGAAAAGTATAACTTTCGGATTATTGCCTGGTTTGAATATGGTTTAATGGTTCCCCCAGCTGCTCCCTTATTTGCCCAAAAACCAGATTGGTTTATGCTTACTCATCAACAGAAAAATACCGTTGATGGTGATGGAAATTGCCGCTTAAATCCCGCTCATCCTGAAGTTAAAGATTTTTGGGTTAGTCTTATTCGTGAAGTAGTTAAAAACTATGAAATTGATGGTATTCAATTAGATGATCACTTCGCTATTCATCACGCAAAATTCTTGCCTAATGGTACTAAAAATTTTGATTTTAGCATGGGGTTTGAATCCTTTACTATCAAACTTTTTCAAGAGGAAACTGGTTCAGTTAGTCCCTTAAGTAATCCCCAATTAGCGAAATTTAAAGATTGGCGTAAGGAGAAGTTAACTCAGTTAGTGCGATTGATTTTTAAAACCATTAAAGAGGAAAAAGACGATTGTATTCTCTCCATTTCTCCCAATCCTTTAGGATTTTCTGTTGATCATGCTTTAGCTGATTGGGAAGCATGGGAAAAGGAAGGATTAATTGAAGAACTGGCATTGCAAACTTATCGTGGAGATGTCCAGAGTTTTGAGAGAGAAATCGATAAATCAGAGGTAAAAGCAGCGCGAGAACATATTCCCACCGTCATCGGTATTCTCACAGGTTTAAAACCCAGTGATAGACGAGTAAATTTCCAATTAATTCAAGCACAAACTCAGGAGACTCGTGAGCGAGATTTTGCTGGTTTTGCCTATTTTTTCTATAGCAGTTTATTAGACCATATTCCCACCACAGAAACCGTGGCTGACAGGGAGAAGAAATTGGCTCAAATTCTTGCTACCGATCAATTTGTTTAATTTATTCTTTGAGATTCAAAATTATCCATAAAAGGAGCTAAATTCATGACTCAATCTTCTCTTTCAAAAACTAAAAAGTTGGATGAATGATCCTTGAAATGCAGTTTTTTCAGCCTTGGGTATTGCCACAGGAACTAAGCTATTTCATGGCTTGCCCGCTTTAGTCTCTGATACGCTAAAAGCTACAAGGAGTCAAGTTAATGGTTAAGAAAAATAATTGATTGTATTGCTATTCTAAAGCTTAATTTAGAATAGCATTATTGCTGCCAAACTTTCTAGTAAAAATTGCTATAAAACAATAGTAAATTTTTGTAAAAATATGATTTTTATTAGTTCAATTGAGGTAGAGTATATTCAGAGAAATTGATCAATAAATAAACATTAAAGAAACTGGAGGTATACAGATGAAATTTGGGATTGATATGGGTCATAATTGCCCACCTCATGACATTGGCGCATCGGGAGTTAGACAGGAAGATGTTGTCATTAAAGAGGTGGGTACTCGGCTAATTGCTAAATTAGCCGCAGCGGGTCATTCAGTAATTAACTGCACCCCGACCAGTGCCGTTAGTCTTAATGATTCTTTGCGAAAAAGAGCCAATAAAGCCAATAGTAATAACGTTGATATTTTTGTTTCTATTCACTTTAATGCCTTTCAACTCACCACCAAGGCAATGGGATCGGAGGTTTATGGTATTAGTCAAACTTCTCAAGCGATCGCTAAATCAGTTTTGACGGAAATTGTCAAGCTAGGATTTAAAAATAGAGGAGTAAAAAATACCCGTTTTTCTGTGTTGGTAAATACTTCAATGCCAGCAATTTTAATTGAATGTTGCTTTGTGGATTCCCAAGCAGACATGGATCTTTTTGATGCAGAAAAGATGGCAGAAGCGATTAAAGTTGGTTTAATTGGGGATGCTGATGACAACTCCACACCAGAGCCAGCTACCCTAAGAATTACTCAAAAAACTGTTCTTAAACCCTCCACAGAACAATCCTCTGAATTAGAGGCAAGTACTTTAGTTGAGATTGAACCGGGAGATTATGCCGTGTTCGATGTGCGCTTGGAAGAAAGACATTTTTGGGTGAAATGGCCTGATAAAAGTCAGGCTAATCGAGATGAACATTTCATTTTTGAGGAATTTGCCAAGTTCGTGCAATAGACAGAAATTTCTCGATATATTTCTCAAAATAAAGGGAAATATATCAGGGAAATAATTAATTCTCTACCGCTCACAGGAGAAAGCAATGGCTTTACTAGATGACTTAGTTCAACGATATGCTCAAGCTGATTTGTCCATAATTTTTCGAGAAGTTGACGCTACCAATAATCGGCAAGTTAACTTAACTGCAATTCCTCCCGATCATTTTAGTCATTTAAAAGAAGTTTCTCTCGCTCAATGGCTATTAGAGTCCGCCAGAGCCACCAGTAAACTAGCCGAGGAACAGAAAAACTTCGCCGGTTTAAAATGGCGCAACGAAATGACTCCCTTTGCTACTCCTAAATCGATTAAAGTACCTTCTGAATCGGAAGCGATGGACTTTTGTTTATTCACGGATATTGACAATTTTCTGCGAGGTTATTGGAAATTTTTAACCCGTGAACCCTATAAAGGATTAGAAGAAAATACTCAAACTCCTGAAAACTTTATCGGTTTTATTCAAAGTAAAGGCTTTGCTGCAGATATAAGTTATGTAAGCAAAGTGTTAAAACTTGTTCCCGAAGCGAGGACTTTACTAGCAAAAGCCAACGGAATTGTTATTCCACCACTCCCTGATACCTTACAAGTAACCAGTTTTCCCAAGGAAGTGGAAGTGGGACAAAGTTTTCGGATTGAAGGAACCGCCGCCGCTGCCGACAAAGGCAAAAAACTCACCGTTTTAATTGATAATCAATTCCCCCTAGATGATATTAAAATAGAAGAAGGAGGAGAATGGAAAGCCGAATTTGTCTTCTTACAAGCAGGCGATCGCATTGTTAAAATAGCCATTGATAATCAAAGTGTAGAAATCAAAATCAAGGCTTCTCCACCGAAGGCAACAGGTGCAGTTACCCTGAATTTAACGGGAAGTGTCGGATTAGGAGGAATCAACCGAACAGCCGATAAGATTGCGGTTAAACAGCGATTACATTCCCTCGGCTATACTTTTGTCGGTGATCCTAATAGTGCAGCCTTGAATACAGGTTTCATTCTTGCTATTAAATTATTTCAATCGATTATTGCAGGGAGAGAAACTCTAGGTGGAGATGGACGAATAGATGTGGACAATACCACTCAGAAATGGTTAGAAGCGGCCAATGCACCTCGTTGGCAAACCATGCCCGATAGTAATCCTTCTATTAGCTTAATTAATCATGAGAAAAATCAAACCAATGATGATCATGATTTTGGAACAAGTTGGTTAGCAGATGCCATCTTAGAAATTGCTGCTGACTATCATAATACATTC
This sequence comes from Microcystis sp. M083S1, assembly GCF_020246405.1. NCBI lineage: Bacteria > Bacillati > Cyanobacteriota > Cyanophyceae > Chroococcales > Microcystaceae > Microcystis > Microcystis sp. M083S1. The sequence continues at coordinate 26,077 of NZ_JADBTB010000119.1, read as the reverse complement.
CGAGTTTCTAATCCTAGTAGTGCCGCTTTTTCTATTAATGATGTTAGTAAACCCACAGGAGGAGACACCCCCCAACACGCAGGCCATGAAACGGGTTTAATGTGTGATGTAAGGCTTCCGCGCACGGATGGACAACATGGCGGAATGACTTGGGAAAGTGACAATTTTGACCGAACCGCAGCACGCGCTCTGATTAAAGCCATGCGACGACAAAAACTGGTTAGTCAAGTGTTTTTTAATGATGCGACCCTGAAAGATGAAACTTTTTTGGGACAAAAACTATGCAATTTTGCTCCTGGTCATGATAACCACATTCACTTTGCTATTCGCCCTCCCGTGAGAGCTTAGTTTAATTGATTAAATAACCAGATAATTCAATAATTGAGAGGTAAAAACTATGGGAATTGTACCGACAGCATGGATGCCTAACTGTTCGATGAAAAGAATCATTATTCACTGGACAGCAGGGGGACATAAAGCATCTAGCAACGATAAATCTCATTATCATATTTTAATCGAAGATGATGGTAAGTTAGTGCGAGGAACTCACTCAATTAAAGATAATGTTTCTACCGCAGATAATGTTTATGCGGCTCATACGGCACTGTTTGGTACGGGTTCAATCGGAGTTAGCGTCTGTTGTATGAGTGGTGCGGTGGAAAAACCATTTAAAGAAGGAAGTTTTCCGATGACACAAACCCAATGGAAAACCATGGCGCAGGTAGTAGCAGAACTATGTGATTTTTACGATATTGAAGTAACAGCTAAAACCGTTTTAGGTCATGGAGAAGTAGAACGTGAGTTTCCTAATAAACCCCAACGCGGAAAATGGGATCCAATGGTTTTACCCTGGGATACATCTTTAAGTAAAAGACAGGTGGGAGATCAATTTAGAACCCTAGTCAAAACCAAATTAACGGGCGTTTCTGGTTTAGTGGAAACTCCGGCTAGTATCACAGCAGTTGTTCAAGGAAAACCCTTCCGAGAAGCGCAGATATTTAATGAAAAAAGTATCGTCAAGATTCGTCCTTTGCTAGATACTTTTAATTGGCAAATTATTACTGCCAATGATCAAGAAGTGATGGAATTAAAATTTGCTGATGGAGAAGAAGCAAAATCCTTAGGATTTTTGCTGATTGAACACAGCAATAAACCGATGGATATTACCGATGGAACTAGCCAACAAGAAATCATCAAGAAAATTGAACAATTCGGCTTTGTGAAAATAGTAGATTTGGCACAAGCACTAAATCTTTCTGTAACTTGGGATGGCACAACTCGGACAGTAACAATTGAGTAAAGATCGATAACATCAGGAGATGATTTTATGCAAACCTACACGATTAAATCGGGAGATACCCTCAGAGGAATTGCTTTAAAATTTTATGGTGATGCTTCAAAATTTGTGGTAATTCAAGAAGCCAATGATATTGCCAATCCTAATCAAATTTCCGTGGGACAAGTTTTAGAAATTCCCGAGCTTGCCGATGACAATGACAATAATCCCCTAAAAGATTTTCATCGGGCTTTTCCTAATAGTGTACGCTGGCGATTGGCAGAAGATGGAGTGGAAATTGAAGGTAGCGGCATTGAGCGAACCAGTGGTCAACCGGCGACTGCTACTAAAATTTGGAATAATTTTTCTGATGAAATTAATCAATGGTCAAAACATTTTAATGTGCCAGCAGTAATTATTATTGCCACCATTGCCACAGAATCGAACGGAAAAGCAGACGCTATCCGCAAAGAACCGGGTTATGTATCTGATTCTATCACCCCTCATTTGATCAGTGTTGGCTTAATGCAAACATTAATTTCTACGGCCAGAGGTACATTACATAATTCAACCATCGATCGAGATGACTTAAAAAATGCCAGTATTTCTATTAAAGCAGGAACGTCATTTATTGCCGATCAACGCTTGAAAACTTTGTTAGATCCGCCCAAAGTTGCCTGTGCTTATAATGCTGGTTCTCTATTTGAAAACAAAAATTCCAATAATCGTTGGCGAATGCGTCAATTTCCCATTGGTACTTCCGCACATTGCGATCGCTTTATTAAATTCTTTAACGATGCAGTCTTTGTTTTGCAAGGAACCACCACACCTGTTAGCGTCGGCTATCAACAATTTTATCTAGCTTGATTTCCTTGGCTTTCTTGGGGTTCTGATCATCAATTCAGTTTGCAGCCCTCAAGAATCAATTTTAGTCAGTCATGTCCAGTTATCTAGTTAGAAGAAATTTGTCTTTCTATTTATTTCAAGATTTCAAGGAGTGGTAAAGCTGTGTTATTCAAGATTTTTCAGCGATTCATGATCTTTGGATTTACTTTAGTAATAATCTTATTTTTTCAAGCAAAAATCCAAGCTCAAACCGTTTGTCAAATAGTACCGACTTCTCAGATTTCTTCTATCGATCAGGCTAAATGTTTATTGCGTCAACCCAAGATTTTTGGGAATGTAGGACCAACTTTAACCAGTTTACCTGCTCCGTTCGATCAACTCTTAACTAGACCCACCATCGATATCAGTAAAGAGCAATTAAGACGATATCTACAAGCTCAAGGAATTAACGAAGCAGACATTGGCGGTTCATTAGATAACCCTGTCTCACGAACCAATAATAATAATCCCAGCGCAGAATTGGCTCGTTATTTTATTATTCATGATACCAGTACCCCTAATTTTGTAAATGATCCCTTTCCCAATAATATTAATGAAGCTAGTTGGAGGTTTAACAACTTCAATCAATATGGTAGTGGCGACAATTCTCCCGCCCATATCATTATTAATCGAGTGGGAGATTCCGTCACTCGTAAGGATTTTAATATTCCTTGGCGTTCTACAAAACGAGAATCGGATCAATTTTGTGGGGTGAATAAATGTAAGGGTTTATTCTTAGCAGTTGAATTAGTTCAACCTAGAAAATGTCAACCAAATGCTGGTCAAATACAGTGTTCTCCACCGACAAAAAATGATGCTAAATCGCCCGATCCCGGGTTTACCAAAGCCCAATTAGATCGCCTAGCAGTTGTTTATGTTGCGGCCAGTGTACGGCGCGGAAAATGGTTAATTCCTGCTTTTCATGTTGTTCTTGATCAAATCGTACAGGGTGGACATGATGACCCCCAGAATTTTAACCTAGACCAGTGGTCAAAACAACTTAATGACATTTTAACTGAAATTCGTTCTTAGGAGTTAATTATAAACAAATATTTGAGATAATTACTACTAACTATTGCAGGAATTTATCTAAGATTTGTTGTTATTAAAAATCTGCTCTAATGCTTTTCCCATCCCTTCCTAATTTCTCTAACTTTCAAGGACAAAATTATGGCTACATTACAAGACATTATCAACGATAACAAAACCCTAAACCGTTCCAAACTAAAAACGGACAAAGGGTTAGTAATAGAAATTCAAACTAAACTCGCTAACCTAGGATTTTACCCTGGCGGCGGTTGGATTGATGGAGATTTGGGAGAATCAAGTAGTTTTTCTTGGACTGGATTAATTGATTTCTGTAAAAAAATTGGGAGTCTTCCCATTCCCTCCGATACCCTAGCTATCAATCAAGAGATTGCCCAAAAGTTATTAACGATAAAGCAAGTTGAATCTGTTCTTCAAACAGCTACTCAAAATTCAATTCTTACCCGTCTTCAACAAATTCAAACCAGATCACCCATTATTAATAAAAACACCCCTCCTTCTGCTTTTGTATCTCGAAGTATTGAGCAATCTCCTTTCAAACCATTTATCGTTAATTATCCAAATTTTTTAACCCAAAAACCCGACGGAACCTCCCTAATTTCTTATGGTGATAGTTTCACTCTTTCTGATGGTAGAACCGTTAATTTTAATGACTATCCCAATCAAGGAAAACAGCCTAATATTGACAGTACAGGTTTAAGTTTTCTTCCTAGTAATATCTCTCATGCTTGTCTTTGTATCGGAAGTTTTAAAGATAGTAGTAGCACGATTAAAGCCCGATGGTTAGGAAAAGATGCCCTAACACCTGTTGCTTTATGGTGGAGTACCACTAAATTTATTGGCGTTTTGAATACAGTTTGTCAAATTAATCAAAACTCAATTAATACAGATATTGATGATTGTGTGATTGAGTCCCCTGAAAACCGATTTAATGATTTAGTAAGAGATATGGTGAGTTATCAGGGACTATCTTCCAATCGTATTGGTGCTTTATTTAAAAGCTTTAGTAAAAGAGAAGTTTTAAGTAAATGGATTGAAACACAAACAGGAAGTAGTAATCTAAATTTTACTGGTTCCTATCGAGAAGACCCCTTAATTTCTCCTGCAAGAATTAAAGACACAACGACTGGAAATATTGTCTTATCTTCTGGGTCTGTTGGTGCAGCTACTTCAACAAATTCCCTGTCAGCATATGATCTGGTACGCCTAATTTCCATGCTAGGTTGGCATTTACATTTACCCAATAATGCCAAACTTCCCTCAGCCCAATGGAAAAGTTTAGAAAGCATAGTTCGGGCAATGGGTCATGATACAGCACGATATGTAGATGTAGCTTTTGAAACCTTGGGAGTTATGAATATTATCAGTGAACCAGTGATTATTTCAAAAGTAGGTTGGGGAAACGTATCTGCCACTTCTGGGTCAATGACTTATACCGTATTTGTTAAATTTGTTGATCGACGTTTTACTCCTGCAAAATTAAGAACTTTCGCCTTATCTTTACGTTGTCCGAGTCCAGTTTCTGCTGATTTTGATGGGAGAGATACCAATTTAGCCGCCGCTGTTACTGAAATAGTTCGACGTATTTTAACTGAAGAATTGGCTTAATTTGCTTTGGTCATAACTAAAAACAAAAACTTGTAAAATCAATAGTGAGGTCTTAAAAATGAACCTAGGAACCCTTCTCGAAATTATTGTTGCTCTAATTTTTATCTACTTAACTTCCAGCCTTATTATCTCCGAATTACAGGAACAATTAGCCGCCTTGCTAGAATTTCGGGCTAAAAATTTAAAACAAGCCCTAGAAATATTCTTGGGGAAAGAGACGGTCAAATCTTTGTACAATAATGGATCGTTATTATCAAGTTTAAATCAATACACTAATTTGGGGAAGTCAGCTGGTCCTTCCTATGTTGAACCAAAGGTTTTGGCAGCGTCCCTAATTAGTCTAGTTAATAGTCAACTTTCAGATAATGAAAAATTATTAAAAGCGGATTTTTTAGGAAAAAATCTTGTTGAAGAAAAAACAGGAATCTTTAAGAAATTAGCTAGTATTTCCGATTTCTCTAAAATAGACAAATTAGCGATTGACAGATTGATAGAAATAGGTTATAGTACCAAACTCAAACATGACAATCCAACTCTGGAGAATTTTATTGATGAAATAGCCAACACTTTTACTCAAATTATGGAGCGAACATCGGGAGTATATAAAAGAAATGCCAAGGGGGTATCTTTTGCTTTTGGTTTTTTAGCGGCTGCCTTGCTCAATATTGACAGCTTTTATGTCATTGAGCAACTATCCAAAAATCCCAATTTAAGACAGGGAATTAATCAGGTAGCGACAGAAGTTATTAAAAATAATGAACCTTGTTTTAAAGATGCTCAAGCTGATCCCACCAAAGTAGCTAAATGTAAAGAAAAATTACAAGTTAGTGTCAAGGATTTAGAAAAAATTAATCAACCTTTGCCAATTGGTTGGAATGAAAAAGGATGGTTTAATGGTGAACAAATAAAAGAACAAAATGGCTTGTTACAAGCTATCTTTGGCTGGCTAATGACAGGAGTAGCCGTGGCGATGGGCGCACCTTTTTGGTTTGATATTTTAGGGAAGTTTATCAATGTGCGTAATACTGGTAAACCCATATTACCTAATACTCAGAAATAAATAACTATGTTTGTCACCTTAAAGATTTTCAATCAATCCTCAAACCAGTCCTTTCTCAGATTATTTCTAGTCATTTCTTGTCTTTTTCTCCTCTATCGCCTATAATTTTCTTAGTCCTCACTTTTCCAGTTAACAAGGAGAATACAATCATGCAATCTCTCAAATTTTCTATTATCCAAGAAATCAAACATCAAGGAATTTGTGATGCTTCTGCCGCCACTGCTTTAGGAGAAAATAAATTTGTTGTTGGTAATGATGAGGCCGATCCAAAATTAGGTAATTTTCTCTGGATTTATTCCTCTCAAGAGTCGGGAAAAGCACTGGAAACAATTGACATTAATAGTTGGCTGAAAAACAATCCTGAAAATAAAGAAATCGACTTGGAGGGGGTAACTGTACTAAATGACATAATCTATTGGATTACTTCCCATGGACGCAATAAAGATGCTGAACGAGAACTCCCTCGTCATCAATTTTTTGCTAGTAAAATTACCGATGACGGCTCTAGTATAGTTCAAGAGGGTGAGTCTTATACTCAGTTAGTCTTGCGCGATATTATCGAAGACTCTCAATTGGCTAAAATATTTGATTTCAAAACAGCAGAAACCAAAGCTCCCAAAGCTGAAGGAGGATTAAATATTGAAGGTTTAACGGCAACTCCAGACGGAAATATCTTAATCGGTTTTCGTAATCCTGTCCCCAACAGTAAAGCTCTTTTATTACCCCTAAAAAATCCCAAGAGTTTAGTTACTAATTCAACCACAGCTAAAGCTGAATTTGGTGATCCTATCCTGCTAGATTTGGGAGGATTAGGAATTCGTAGCATTGAATTTTGGCCAGCTTTAGAAGTATATTTAATTATTGCCGGAAAATTTCATGGAGGCGATCAATTTGTTTTCTATACTTGGTCAGGAAAAAAAGAAGATGCACCAGAAAAGATAGAATCACTGCAATTCCCTGACGGGTTTCGTCCAGAAGCTTTGTTGTTTTATCCCCATTTCCAAGATCGCTTTCAGATTTTAAGCGATGATGGTACAATCGAGCGAGTTGGTAATACTCCCTGTAAAAAGATTCCCGATAAAAATAATTCCGAAAAATATTTCCGCAGTATTTGGGTAAAAGTTAATTAATACCAATTCTCACCCATAAAAACTACAGATCGAATTATCGAATTTAAGTTCCCCTTTTTAAGGGAGACGAAGGTAGGGAGATCAAACTCTTGTAGCCGGATTTTGGAGAATTGATATAATTAGACATCCCTCTTAGTGGAACCTCAACAAAACCTAGAACAAAAATAGCTTTAAACCCATATAGGGATAAGCTTTAAGCTCAAAAAACCCATTGATCACGTCTTCTCAATGGTTTTTTATCCTAGAAGCTCTATTAACCTTTTTCTCTTGTCCAGAGGACTTCTGGGTTCGCAAAGGGACAAAAAAGTGTGGAGAACTCTCCCATAATCGCTACAATTTTTCTAGAGGCTAAGTATTGCCCTCATTTAAGTTCTTTTGTACTGATTAAAAACGATGAAAATTCTTCACGGTACTTGGATTCCTCAATCAACGGATGAATTTATTCAGAAGGGTAGCTTTTATCTTTGGGGAGAAACTAGCACCCCGAAAAAGAGTCGCACCACTGCTGATAATTATCATCCTTTTCAGTTAAGCAAAGAAGAATTAACTAGCTTTCTCACCGGAGAGTTAGGAATAGTTCAATCGAATTATAATCCTCTTAGTCGGCAATTTGCCCCCCGCTACTTTCTTTTACCTAGTCACGACAATCAACCTTTACCCTCCTTAGAATTACTGCGTTATCTAGAAAAAGAACCCCCAGAAAATAGCCAATGGCAATCTTGGCACATTGATTGTTATCCCCTTAATCCTGTACTTAAACTGCTCAATGATCTGCACTTTATCTGTCTTTACAACTCCTCAGAGATTCAGTTAGGTGCAGATATACTTTTTTGGTATCACTACAGTCAAACTTTTAAAGAAATAATTCTCAAAGATAACTATATTCCTGCTTTTAAATATCGAGAATTAGCCACAAAGAACAAGAAAAACGCTAACTTTGCCATCTATCCTCTTTGGGAAATTATATCAGCAACCTACGAACCCAATCTCGATCGCTATCTCGAATATCTTCCCCGCATTTGTCTTGCTGGTGCTGAAAATCCCCATGCTTCACCACAATTATACGATCCCAAAACCCTACTGCGGCACTTCTCCGAATGTCTCCTCAATGAAATTGTCACTAATACGGCAATTCCTGCCAGTTTTGACAAAAAAATTGGCGAGACAATTATAGGTGACTGCCTCTCTGTGACTAAAGCTGCTGGATTTCTGCAAACTGCCGCTGCCTTAGAAAAATATCAACAGTGGCAAACTTGGAGACAGCAATTACTAGGAGACCAAAATATATCTAGTTTTAGCCTTGGTTTTAAACTAACGGAAGCACCAGAAGATAATATTGAACAGTGGCAAATTACCTTTATCCTTATCTCTAAACAAGACCCCTCCCTGCGATTAGAATTAGACGAATATTGGTATGCAGTCCCCGAAATTATAACAAGCATACAAGCGCATTTTGGTCAAGATTTAGATAAAAATATTTTACTAAGTTTGGGTTATGCTGCCCGTATTTATCCCCCCATTTGGCAAGGATTAGAAACGGATAAACCGACGGGATTTTATCTCAACCTTACAGAAGCTTTTACTTTCTTAAAAGAAACTGCTTGGATTTTAGAAGATGCGGGATATAAGGTAATTATTCCCGCTTGGTGGACTCCCCAAGGTCGTCAACGGGCCAAAGTTCGGCTAAAAACTACTTCTAAATCTGGGAAATCTACCCCCGTTAGTAAAGGGATTTTTAGCCTCGAAAACATCATTGAATACCAATATGAATTAGCCATCGGTGAAGAAACTATTACCCAAGAGGAATGGCAACAATTAATTAACACCAAAACACCCTTAGTTAAATTTCGAGGTCAATGGGTAGAATTAGAACAAAATAAAATGCAGCAAATGCTGGATTTTTGGCAGAAATATCAGCAGGAAAATCCTGAGATGAATCTGATTGAATTAATGAAAAAAGCTGCCGAATACCCAGAGGAAATTATTGTTGAAACCGATGATTTTTTAAGTTCTATGCTAGAGAAATTACAAAATCCTAGTCAATTAGAACCGATCGAAAATCCTCCCCAATTACAAGGAACGCTGCGGGAGTACCAAAAGCGCGGAGTTGCCTGGATTCAATACCTGGAACAATTGGGTTTAAATGGTTGTCTTGCTGACGATATGGGATTAGGAAAAACCCTACAGGTAATTGCTAGATTGATTGGGGAAAGAGAGGGAGATAATAAGGTTTTGCCAACTCTGCTAGTTGCACCCACTTCTGTGGTGGGAAATTGGGCAAAAGAAATTGAAAAATTTGCCCCCCATCTTCAGGTTTTAATTCACCATGGTAGTAAGCGCTATCAAGATGAGAGCGAATTTCAGACAGTAGCTAGTCACAAGGATATCGTCATTACTTCTTTTACCTTAGTTCGCAAGGATTTGAAATTATTTAACTCGCAATCTTGGCAACGTTTGGTAATTGATGAAGCACAAAATATCAAAAATCCTAAATCGGCACAAACTAAAGCAATCTTGAGTTTATCTGCACAACATCGTCTCGCATTAACGGGAACTCCAGTAGAAAATAGACTGCTTGATTTATGGTCAATTTTTAACTTCCTTAACCCCGGTTATTTAGGTAAAGAAACTCAATTTCGTAAAGCTTTTGAAGTGCCAATCCAAAAACAAAATGATCGTCTCCAGTCCACGGTTCTCAAAAAATTAGTGGAACCTTTTATTCTGCGTCGGGTAAAAACCGATAAGCAGATAATTAAAGATTTACCGGATAAAGTGGAACACAAACAGTATTGTAATTTAACTAAAGAACAAGCTTCTCTCTACGAAGTTGTCATCAAAGAAGTGGAAAAACAATTAGAAGAAGCGGAGGGAATAAAACGCAAAGGATTAATTTTATCTACCCTGATGCGCTTGAAACAAATTTGTAATCACCCGCGTCAATTTTTACAGGATAACAGTGCTTTTACTCCTGAGCGATCGCATAAGTTAGAGCGTTTGGGAGAAATGCTAGAAGAAGTAATTTTAGAGGGAGATAGTCTGCTAATTTTCACTCAATTTACTGAAATCGGTGACTCCTTACAAAAGTACCTCAAACAAACTTTTCGCTATAATACCTATTATCTTCACGGGGGGACTTCTCAACCAAAACGAGAACAAATGATCGAAGAATTTCAACATCCCGAAACAGAACCTTCCGTATTTATTTTATCCCTAAAAGCTGGGGGAGTGGGGATTACTTTAACCAAAGCAAATCATGTTTTTCATTTTGATCGTTGGTGGAATCCTGCGGTGGAAAATCAAGCAACCGATCGCGCTTTTAGAATTGGTCAACAAAAAAATGTTTTCGTGCATAAATTTGTCACTTTGGGAACCTTAGAGGAAAGAATTGATGAAATGATCGAGGAAAAGAAAAAGGTAGCAAATGCTATTGTTAGTAATGATGAATCCTGGTTAACGGAATTAGATAACGAAAGTTTTCGTCAGTTAATCGCATTGAATAAACAGACTATTATTTAATCGAGGCAAACCTATGAATAAATTCAGTAAAACTTGGTGGGGACAACGCTTTATAGAAGCATTAGAAGAATTTACCGACTCAGCACGCTTGAGTCGAGGACGTTCCTACGCTAAAAATGATAAAGTCAAGAATTACAAAATTGACGGTAATTTAATTACTGCTCAGGTGCGAGGTTCCATTAATCCCTACTTTGGGGTTTACAAAGAACCTTTGTATAAGGTGAGTATCGAGATTAAACCAATTACTAAAGCAGAGTGGTCACAAGCTTTATATAATCTTGGTTCAAGAGCGAGTATGATCTCTAAACTGCTGCTCAAAGAAGTTCCCGATAATATTGATGAAGCATTTAGCGATCTGAATCTCCACTTATTACCCCACAATCAAAAGGATTTTATCACCAATTGTTCCTGTCCCGATTGGGAAAATCCCTGTAAACATATTGCCGGAGTTTATTACCTCGTTGCCTCCCAATTAGATCAGGATCCTTTCCTCTTATTTGAATTACGGGGTATCTCTCGTCAAAAATTACTGCAAGAGTTAGCAAAAACTCCTCTCGGTAAGTTGCTTTCCTCCTCCATCCAAGAGGAAAAAATTCCTCTTAACCCCGGGACTTCCTATCACACTAAACCCGAAACCATACCGGCATCAGAAACAATTGATCTCAAAGAATTTTGGCACTCTCATCACCGTTTACCAGAAAATCCTCAGTTAGTTAAATCCGCAACTATTCCCGCAATTGTCATTAAAAAAGCTGGTGATTATCCTGCATTTTGGGATAAGGATACCTCCTTTATCGAGGTAATGGAAGAAATGTATCAACGGGTACGCAATAAAAATGCAGGGATACTTTAAAAAAATATAAGTTTTCCTTTTGGGGAGTCAGCAGTCAGTCCCGATGTCAAATTAGGTTACACTTTATCTGGATCAGAAACGCTGTAGCTAAATTGCTGACTTTTTGACTTAGGTATCTATCCATAGGAGGGTAGATTAGAATAAACAGGTCAACAACTGACAGTAATTGAAAATCTACCCCTAACCTGTTAGTATTGTTATGAGACTGGACATAAGAGAGATACAATGGAATCCTTAATTATTGAAAATTTTCTGATTATTAAGTATGCGGAAATAGAGATAAAAAAAATTAATGTTATCATCGGTGAACAGTCCACTGGTAAAAGTATTATTGCTAAATTAGTTTTTTTATTTCAGACATTTTTGTTTTATCAAGTTAAATTATTAGTCACTAATCTTCAAGATCAGCAAGGACTCAAAAGGCACCTACAGAAGCGATTTGAGGAATTATTTCCTAAATACGCATGGAAAGAACAAGTATTTAAAATAGTTTATCGTTTGGATGACATGAACTTTTTGATTGAAAGATATAAGGACAAATCTGGCTATTTTAAACTACAATTTACCTATTCAGATGATTTTAAAAAGTTTTACAATACAACAATTAGACAAGTGAGTAAAATTGCCAAAAGCAATAACAATATAGTCACTCAAGATATTTATTCAGATATGAATGATTGTGTGGTCAAAAATATTGCTGATTTTTTTCAAGGCAATGAAAAAAATTTTTCTACAAAGATTTTATTTGTACCAGCTAGTCGCACTCTGTTTGTTAAATACTTTACCAATAATATTTTTGCCTTTTTGGCCAATAATTTTGATCTTGATCCTCTGATTATCAACTTTGGCTCTAATTATGAAAATGCTCAACGCCTATACAGAATAATTAATGAATCAGAAAGTTTATTCCAAGATAAAAAAGATGATAAAAAACTTTATAATCAAATTAAATTAATTAGCGAAAAGATTCTATCAGGCAGCTATGCGCGCGTGAAAGATCAAGATTGGCTTTTTCATGCCGATGGGAGAAAGATTAACTTAATTGATGCTTCAAGCGGACAGCAAGAAGCTTTACCAATGTTATTAATTCTCTTAGTTTTCTCGTTTTTTCCTGATTCCGAATCCAACCAATTTTTTATTGAGGAACCTGAAACCCATCTTTTTCCCTCCGCTCAAAGAGATATGGTAGAACTATTTACCTTGCTTTATGCTAATAAAAATTGTCGTTTCTTTCTCACTACCCATAGTCCCTACATTCTCACAGCTTTGAATAATAAAATCATGGCAGCTAACGTTGAGCCTGTCAAAGCACAAAAATCTTTAGGTTATAAAAATACTATTCAATTTCAAGATGTGTCAGCCTACACAATTAGCAACGGACAAACTCAAAGTATCTTAGATACAGAGGTGAACTTGATTGGTATCAATAACCTCGATGCTGTCTCCGATGAACTTAGTCAAGAGTTTGAAGAAATTTTAGAAAGAAAGGCTCAACAATAATGGATATTAGTCACTGTTCTGAATGCAATAATAATAAAATAGTCAAAGTTAAAGAAAATGGGAAAGAATTCATCGTCAACAATAATAGTCAGAAATTAGTTACTAAGATAAAAATAGATAATTGTTTAATCATCGAGGGGAAAAGATGCGACTGGCTTTTAGAAATTGATGATCCCTGTAGCTTGGCTCTTTATATTGAACTCAAGGGTAAAAATATTGAACAAGCTTATGATCAATTATTGTCAACTCTAAATCATTCTTACTTACAAGAAAGACATAAAAAATCTAAAAAAGAATGCTATATTGTCGCTTCTAGAGTACCAAAAGCTGGAACCAATGTTCAGGTTTATCAAGCGAGATTAAAACAAGCTCATCCCGAAGTTAGTTTAAAAGTCAGGTCGATGAAAGCTGAAATCACTATTTAGGTTTTTCCCTCAGAAAAAAGCTGAACTAATTATTCCTGTCCCGATTGACAAAATCCCTGTAAATATATTGCTGGAGTTTATTACTTCGTTGCTTTCCAATTAAATATGGAAGAAATGTATCAACGAGTACGCAATAAAAATGCTGGTATGTTATAATTAGGTGGGTGTTAAAAATTGTCAGACACCCTTCTTATTAAGAAAAAATTAAGGCTAGATTAAGGGGAAATCGGCACCCCCCTTATCAAGGGGGGCAGGGGGGATCAGAAGTCTGAAAAAGCATTCTATTTTTTAAGACAAGCAGAATCTATGAACCAAGAATCTCTCAGCTTTGTCCCTGGGAATGTCAAGTTAGCCGATCGCTTTTTAGTTTGTGGATTGGGTAGTCTCGGACAACACTGCGTCAAGTCTTTAAAAGAGTTTGGGGTTAGCGTCGTCGGTATCGAACTAATACAGCCTCCCAGTTGGGAAATTAATGATTTTCCCGATTTATTAGAGGAAATAATTATCGGTGATTGTCGTCAAAAAAACATTTTAGCAAGAGCGGGAATCGATCGCTGTCGGGCCGCTTTAATTGTCACCAGTGATGAGCGAATTAATGCCACCACTGCCCTAATTATTCGGCAATTAAATCCCCTTACTCGCTTAGTGGTGCGTTCTTCTAAAGATAATCTCAATCAGCTACTCAAGGAACGTTTAGGCAATTTTATCGCCTATGAACCCACCCAACTACCCGCCAATGCCTTTGCTTTAGCCACATTAGGCACAGAAACCCTCGGTTTTTTGCATCTCGACGGTCAGAAATTGCGGATTATCCAGAGACAAATTAGCCCCGAAGATGGTTTACTCGATCGCTTTTTAGGTGATTTAAATACCCCCACCCGTCGTCTGTTAGCACACACAGCCCCCGATGAACCTTTAAGGGCCGGATTTTATCAATGGTCCCCCACCACCACTATCGGGGCAGGTGATACCATTACCACCATCGAAACTACCTACCAAAACATCGATGCTGTCCGCCAGAAACCGTCAAATTCTCGCCAGAAGTTGCGGGATTTTTGGCAAAAATTGCTCAAAGAAATACAACAATTCTGGCAATTGAGTTTTCAGCAGCAAATTCACCGGGTGGCTTTCCTGTCAGTATTTATCATTATCCTCCTAGTAATTATCGGGACTTTTCTTTTCCATCTCTACGCCCCGAGAGCTTCCTTTATTTCCTCTCTTTCAGGAACAGCGATTCTTTTATTAGGTGGTTACGGTGATGTTTTCGGTGCCTCTAACCCCGAAGATTTAAATGCGGTTCCCTGGTGGATGCAGCTATTTAGTCTCTTTTTAACCTTAGCTGGAACCGCTTTTATCGGGGTTCTCTACGCCATTTTGACAGAAACTTTATTATCATCAAGATTTCAATTTATCCCTAACCGTCCCCCAGTTCCCCAACAGAATCATATCGTTATTGTGGGCTTAGGTCGAGTCGGCAAAGAAGTGGCTAATTTATTACTAGAAATGCAACAGGCGATCGTCGGGGTCAGCTTAAATAGGGATTTTGATGCGACTATCCTGCCAAAAATGCCCCTGATGACGGGAAATATCGAAGAATCTTTAAAAAATGTCAATTTAGATAGGGCTAAAAGTATAGCGATTGTTACCGATGACGAAATCCTCAATTTAGAAGTAGCCCTAACCACCCGCAAACTCAATCCCCAAAGCTACTTAGTCATCCGCACCACCGACGACAACCTTAGTCAACAATTAAGTCAAATTCTGCCCCGCTCTCACATTTTAGGAACCAACACCGTAGCGGCAGAAGCCTTTACGGGGGCCGCTTTCGGAGAAAATATCATCTATCTGTTCCGTTGGGCGCAAAAAACGATTCTGGTGACGGAATACGAGATCGAAGCTGAAGATACTCTCAATGGTAGCTCGATCGGGGATATTGCCTACGGTTATCGAGTCGTGCCGATCCTACACCAACGAGAACGGGAAACCCCGAAATTAATGCCCGAAGATTATCTCAATTTACGCATCGGCGATCGCATTGTGGTGCTGGCCACCATCAACGGACTGCGACGGGTGGAACAGGGTCGTCGCACTCCCAAAACTTGGCGCGTGCGGGTGGAAAAAGCCTTTAACCGCAATATTGCCGCGGAAGCGCCCACCGTGATCAGTCGTTTTTCTAATTGTCCCCTGAAAACCGCCAGCGATCTCATGGAAAATTTGCCGGCAACCCTGGGCGCTCCCCTCTACGAACAGCAGGCAATTCGATTAGTTTCCGAGTTGAAAAAAATTCAAGTTCAAGCCTTGGCCATTCCAATTACAGGTCAAAAATAACAATTTTGCTTAACTC
Organism: Microcystis sp. M083S1; assembly: GCF_020246405.1. Classification (NCBI taxonomy): domain Bacteria; kingdom Bacillati; phylum Cyanobacteriota; class Cyanophyceae; order Chroococcales; family Microcystaceae; genus Microcystis; species Microcystis sp. M083S1. The sequence goes on along the minus strand of NZ_JADBTB010000119.1, from coordinate 10,433 downwards.
AGAAGTTGATCCAACTTAGCGAAGAATTGATGAACATCTTCATGAATTTCATCAGATTTCATGTTAGTGGCGACGATTTCGCGGGTCAATTCTAAAGATGGAACAGATTCTAAAACAGGTTGATGAGATTTAAGCCTTTGAAAAAGAGAGTCCTTATTTTCAAACAATAGCTTTTTCCCATCCACAACTTGAAAAATATTTGCCTTGACATCTCTCCAAGATTGATTTCGAGGCAGGGTAAGATTTTCGTTATCAAAAAACTCCCTAATTATTTTTTGAACTGGAGAGAAAAAAATATCTTGGTCGTTAAAACCGCCGGTTTGTTGAGCTGCTCTAATCCAAGCATCGGGAACTAATAAATAATTCTCAATATTTTTTCGTCGCCATTCATATAATGATTGCTTCGGATCATTTGCTTCTGGGTGGAAGGCCTGATCGTCATCATCATAATCAAACAAGACCAACCTTTTCGCCGATGGAATTATTTGTTTAATCCCGTTAAAATGACGATCAGAATCTTCTTTCATTTTCTTCTTATTGCCGCCTCCCATAACCCGACAACAAACCTGATTCAATTTATCCTGCCTTCCTAAAGAAGTGGCAAAACCTCGTAAAAGACGCTCATCTGTTTCTCCTTCAACATACAAAATAACGGGATAATTAAATTCCGAAAGCTGTGTTATCTCTAAGTTAGAAACATCGGCCATCGCTGTTAAAATCGCTGGTGTAGCTTCCACTCTTTTAGGAATTCTATCAAGTAATGAGATAATTTGCCGAACGTCAACCCCTCTAATAAACTCTTCTGCGTGGGTGGCAATAAGAAATTGAGTATTTCTCTCGATCGCCTTTTGATTCTTAAAATAATCTAGAATCTCTCTTTGCAAGTTAACATGAAGATGAGCATCGGGTTCATCCAGTAAGATAGTAGTAGGTTTATAACCATAAAAAAATGCCAACAAGGTTAAAGTTTGATGGAAACCGCTGCCAGCAGATATAATGTCATAGGATTTGCCCCCCTGTTTATATTCGCAGATTATTTGGGTGTCCACTCCTCGTTCGTATTGAGGGTCTTTTAAATCAACGTTAAACCAGTTTTTGACAACCTTTTGAATTTCACTCCAATCCTTTCGATTTTCTTGCCAAACTCGCAGCAGTAAATTTCTTAATATACTTCCGGGCTGCGCTTTTCCCACTTGTTTTCGCAGCGGTCCGTCATCACGCCATTCTTCATTGGGTTCTAATCCCGAAAAGGGCGGAACGTAAGCAATAATAGGTAAAAGAGAAGGGGAGTGATTTGACTCTCCTTCTAATTCACGGAAATGTTCCCATCCTTCCGAAGGAATTGCGTAGATAGTTTGAGGAGAACCATATCGTAGTTTAACCCCCAAAGAGCATGGTTCTGGCCCGGAAGATTCCGCTATCCAAGTAACATCAATTTCAATGAGAATAAACTCTTGCTTTTTGGAACCATCTACTTTTGGATAGTGGCGCTCGGTCTTCTCTCGCCACAAAAGATTAAATTCTGGAACGGGAAGGGCTGTAAAGTTGGGAAGGACAACTTGTTTGCCGGTCGTTCCGCTCCGTTTCACCGCCCGCCGGAACTCCTCAATACAGAACTGCCAGATCGCTAAAGCCTGTAAAATGGTGCTTTTACCACTGTTATTCCGTCCAACTAAGAGATCGAAGAGAGCAAACTCGTAGGTTTGTTCCTTGATACTCTTGAAATTTCTCAGGGTTAGCTTGGTTATCATCGATCTGGTTAGGCTGTCGGCATCTTCATCTTAAATTATGCAAGTTAACATCGCTCACTTTCCCAGACCCCATTTTTAAGGACAAAAATAGATCGGGACTAACTCATCTCTCCAGCTAGGGCAACGAAAACGATCGCGCTTTTCGGTTCAGGGATCGGAGGGGAGTCGATCGCCTGGATTAGCACTCAAGCCCTAAGAGTGCTAAATTAACTATAAGGAGTCCTATCACAACAGCGATACCATGTCCAAAATCATTGCCTTTAAAGATGAATCCCGTCGCGCCCTAGAAAGAGGTGTCAACGCCTTGGCCGATGCGGTAAAAATCACCCTCGGTCCGAAAGGACGCAATGTCTTGTTAGAAAAGAAATACGGCGCCCCCCAGATCGTTAATGACGGCATCACCGTGGCCAAAGAAATCGAATTGTCCGATCCCCTCGAAAACACCGGGGCGAGATTAATTCAGGAAGTAGCGGCAAAAACCAAAGATTTAGCGGGAGATGGCACCACTACCGCCACCATCATCGCCCAGGCTTTAATTAAAGAAGGTCTGAAAAACGTTACCGCCGGGGCCAATCCCGTCGCTTTAAGACGCGGACTGGACAAAACCATCGCCTATCTGGTGGAAGAAATCGCCGCCGTCGCTAAACCGATCGCGGGAGATGCGATCGCTCAAGTGGCCACCGTTTCTTCCGGCAACGATGAAGAAGTGGGACAAATGATCGCCACCGCCATGGAAAAAGTCACCACCGATGGCGTAATCACCGTGGAAGAATCGAAATCCCTAACCACGGAATTAGAAGTAGTGGAAGGGATGCAGATCGATCGCGGTTATATCTCTCCCTATTTCATCACCGATCAAGAAAGACAGATCGTCGAGTACGACAACCCTCTGATCCTGATTACCGATAAAAAAATCAGTGCGATCGCTGAATTAGTCCCCGTCCTCGAAGCCGTTGCCCGTCAAGGTCGTCCCCTATTAATTATCGCCGAAGATGTGGACGGCGAAGCCTTAGCCACTCTAGTGGTCAACAAGGCCCGGGGAGTCTTAAATGTCGTCGCCATCAAGGCCCCCAGTTTTGGGGAACGTCGCAAGGCGGTTTTACAAGATATCGCCATCCTCACCGGCGGTCGTCTGATTTCCGAAGAAGTGGGCTTAAGTCTTGACACCGTTAGCCTCGATCTGCTAGGGCAAGCGGCAAAAATCACCCTAGAGAAAGACAATACAATTATTGTCGCCTCCGGAGACAGCCGCAATAAGGCCGATGTGCAGAAACGTCTCGCCCAACTGAAAAAACAGTTAGAAGAAACCGATTCTGAATTCGATAAGGAAAAATTACAGGAACGCATCGCTAAATTAGCCGGCGGTGTGGCCGTCATTAAGGTCGGGGCAGCCACAGAAACCGAACTCAAGGATCGCAAACTCCGCATCGAAGATGCCCTCAATGCCACCAAAGCCGCCGTGGAAGAAGGTATCGTCCCGGGCGGTGGTACAACCTTGATTCATCTGGCTTCTAAGGTGAAGGCTTTCAAAGCTTCTTTGACTAACGATGAGGAAAAAGTCGCCGCCGATATCGTCGCCAAAGCCCTAGAAGCACCCCTGCGTCAGTTAGCTAATAACGCCGGTGTGGAAGGGGATGTGATCGTGGAAGGTGTGCGCGAAACCGCTTTTAGCGTCGGTTACAATGTCCTCACCGGCAAGTACGAAGACTTAATCGCCGCCGGAATTATCGATCCGGCTAAAGTGGTACGGTCAGCCGTTCAAAACGCCGCTTCCATCGCCGGTATGGTCCTAACGACCGAAGCCCTCGTGGTCGAAAAACCCGTTAAAGAAGCCGCAGCCCCCGATATGGGCGGCATGGGCGGCATGGGCGGCATGGGTGGCATGGGTGGCATGGGCGGCATGGGTATGATGTAATTCCTGATGCCGTCTGGCCCTTGAAAATAATCTCATGCAATTGAGCCAATCTGTCCCTTTTCTGGTTATCGTCGGCATTAGGGACAGGTTTTTTTTCCTCGGGAAAAACTTTTTCAGCAGAACCTGCTTAATCTATCCTTTGCATTAGTCCAGACACTACACTAGAAAAGAAGGATTATTCCCAGAAATCATGACACTGCTGACGGTTCGATCGCTCAAAAAAGACTTCGGTATCAAGGAAATTCTCAAAGATGCCAGTTTTAGCCTCGATGATCGCGATAAAGTCGGCCTGATCGGTACGAATGGATCGGGAAAATCGACCCTATTGAAAATGATCGCCGGTTTAGAAGCGATCGATGGTGGCGAAATTCAAATCAATTCGGGGATGAAAATCGTCTATTTACCCCAGCAACCCGATCTAGACAATGATAAAACGGTTTTAGAGCAGGTTTTCGCCGATAGTGGCGAAAGCATGACTTTAATCAAGGAATACGAGGAATTGTCCGATCGCCTTGTCCATGAGCCAGAAAATCTGGATACTATTATGGAACGTTTGTCAAGGGTTTCGCAACAAATTGATAAACTTGCCGCCTGGGATTTAGAAACCAATGCTAAAGTTATTTTAAGTAAACTGGGTATCGATAATTTTAATGCTCGCGTGGGAGATTTATCGGGGGGATATCGCAAAAGAATCGCCATCGCTACCGCACTTTTAGCCGATCCTGACTGTTTATTGATGGATGAACCCACAAACCATTTAGACGCGCTTTCCGTGGAGTGGTTACAGAGTTATTTGTCCCGTTTTCGGGGAGGATTATTATTAATTACTCACGATCGCTATTTTCTCGATCGAGTGACTAATCGCATCATTGAAATCGATCGGGGAGATTTATCTACTTATGCCGGTAATTATGCCTATTATCTAGAAAAAAAAGCCTTAGCGGAAGAATCGATCGCCAGTAGTCAACGCAAACACGCGGGAGTTTTGCGACGGGAATTAGAATGGTTATCCCGGGGACCAAAAGCACGCAGTACCAAACAAAAAGCGCGGATCGATCGCATTCAAGCAATGGGTAATAAGGAATTTAAACAGGTGGAGGGAAAAGTCGATATTGCCACCGCAGGAAGACGCATCGGCAAAAAAGTTATTGAAGTAGAAAAAATCTCGAAAGCTTACGGAGATCGCACTTTAATTAAAGATTTTACCTATATTTTTACCCCCGAAGATCGCATCGGTATTATTGGCAGTAATGGGGTAGGAAAATCTACTCTCATGGATATTATTACCGGGAAAATTCTCCCCGATTCAGGCACAGTTGACATCGGTTCCACTATTCATATTGGTTACTTCGATCAACAATCCGATGATCTCAATATCAACGAAAATCAAAGAGTAATCGAATATCTGAAAAGTGTGGCCGAATTAGTCAAAATCCTAGACGGCAGCGTGATTACCGCTTCCCAGATGTTAGAAAAATTTCTCTTTCCTCCCGATCAACAGTATGCACCAATTTATAAACTTTCTGGAGGGGAAAGAAGACGCTTATTTTTACTACGAGTTTTGATGAGTGCGCCTAATGTTTTAATCCTAGATGAACCCACCAATGATCTCGATGTGCAGACTTTAGCAATTTTAGAAGAATATTTAGAGGACTTTAACGGTTGTGTGATTGTTGTTTCCCATGATCGCTATTTTCTCGATCGAGTAGTTGATACTATTTTTTCCTTTGAAACCGGGGGTAATATCCGTCAATATCCGGGTAATTATTCCCTTTATCTCGATCAGAAAAAAGAGGAGGAGGAACCAAAAGAAAAAAAAGTCACCCCAAAAACTGTTAAAGCTTCTCCGTCACCCGTCAATAAGAAAATCTCTTTTAAAGAGAAAAAAGAATACGAAGACATCGAAAAACAAATACCAATTTTAGAAGCAAAAAAAGCCGAAATTGAACAGGTACTTTATGGAGAACCCCTAGAAGATTTTACCAAAATAACCGCGCTGACCGAAGAATTAGCTCAATTGAGTCAAAAAATTGATACTTTAACCGATCGCTGGTTAGAATTAGCAGAAAAATTAGGCTAAATTACTATGTTTATATAGTAATTTAGTCAACTCATAAATAATCAACATTTTAATTTTATATTTCTTTATGAAAGTTGAAATTATTGCAATTGAAAATGGATCAACATATTTAAAAAAAATACAAGAGTTGGGTCGTAAAAACTCTAAGACTTTGGGTTTTATGCCTGAAGGTGGATTTATAGATCATGCAGATAAAGGACATATCTTAGCGGCCATTAGTCTAGACCAAAAATGTGTTGGATATTTAATGTATAGAATTAAGCAAAAGACTAACAAAGCACATATAATACATTTATGTACTGATGAAAATTTTAGAAGAAAAGGTGTTGCCAGACAATTAGTTGAACACCTGATTGACAAAACCCAAAAACAGCAACTTTATGGAATTGTTTTTGATTGTCGCATGGATTATAACTTGAGTTCAATGTGGTCAAGTTTTGGATTTATTGCCAAATCGGAAAAACCCGGAAAAAGTGCAGAAGGACATTTATTGACAACTTGGGATTTAGAGCATACAATCCCTCCATTAATCAAAGAGCTAATCGAGGAAAAAAACAAGTCTAAGATTCAAGTTGTTATTGATGCCAATATTTTCTTTGACTTCATGACAGATCCCTATTATGATAGCGAATGTCAAGAATCTAATTATTTGCTTTCAGATTGGCTACAGGAAGAAATTGAAATATTTTTAACTGAAGAAATTAATAATGAAATCAATCGCAAGAAAGATGATAATTGTAGACGTAAAGCTCAAGAATACGCCAGTAAATTTTGCAAAGTTTCTTGCTCTCATTCAGAATTTGACCCAGTGCATTTAGAACTTCTTAAAATCTGTTCTACACCACAAACAGATCAGGATAAATCTGATTTAAGACAATTGGCAAGAGCTATTGCTTCTGAGTCAGAGATTTTCGTTACACGAGATACAAAGTTACTTGAGCTAGAATCTATACTTTATGATAAGTTTTCAATTCAAATTTTATGTCCTACAGACTTAATTATAAAACTAGATAACTTATTGAGAACATCTGAATATCAACCTGTACGCCTCGCAGGAACTACTATAGAAAAACGACTGATAAAAGAAGGAGAACAAAAGCAGTTATTGGAACAATTTCTAATGTCAGGACAAAGGGAGAAAAAAAATGAGTTTAAAAATTATTTACAAGGATTTCTGGCCAGTCCAAATGAGTTTAATTGTTTTGTTGTCTTAGATCATGCTAATAACAAACAATTAAGTAGTAATTATAATTATATAGCACTATTTGTGTATGATTGGTCAGAAAAAAATCAATTAACAATTCCTTTGCTTCGTGTCAATAATAATATTGGTAAAATGAGAAAAGCAATTATATTACATTTGCTCTCAATATTTATTTTAGAAGCATCCAACAAAGAAAGATTATCAACAAGAATTACTGATCAGTACCTTGACAAAGATATTATTCAATCTATTCAAGATACTCTATTTGTTCAAGATGGGGAAGAATGGATAAAACATCACTTAGTTTTTTCAGGAACAACTCTACAATTAACTAAAAAGTTAAATGGGTTAAACTCAGAATCAATTTTTAATACAAATATTTTATCCAAACCTATAGAGATTTTACAAGATAGTTCTATAAATGATAGGAATACGGCAACTTATATTGAACGATTGTTTCATCCTTGTAAAATCGTTGATGCAGAGATTCCTAGTTTTATTATTCCAATTCAAGCTAAATGGGCGGTAGACTTATTTGATTCGGAATTAGCTAATCAAACAATATTTGGAGCAAGAAAAGATTTAGCGTTTAATTGTGAAGCCGTTTACTATCGTTCTGTTCGTAACTCTGGTGGATTATCTGCTCCTAGTCGTGTTCTCTGGTATATTAGTGATGATCCAAAGTATATAGGTACTCAAAGTTTAAGAGCTTGTTCCAAAATCGATGAAATTATTATTGGAACCCCCAAAGAATTATATCGTCAATTTAGGCGGTTAGGAGTCTACGATTTTGAGCAAATTTTAAAAATTGCCAAAAATAATACTGATAATACAATCATGGCCATTCGTTTTAGCTATACAGAATTGCTTAAATCACCAATCCCTCTACAGAGTATTCAGCAAATACTCAATAACAAAGTCACATTTCCCTCTCCTTATAAAATTTCTAGATCAGAATTTGAAACATTGTATAATAAGGGTATGCAAATTTTAAATTAAGAGAACATTCTATGTTACATAAAACTATTCTAATGTCGATTAAACCCAAATACGTTGAGAAAATATTAAAAGGAGAAAAAACGGCAGAATTTCGCCGATCAATGTACTCATCTATCAAAAAGGGAGATCAAGTTTTTATATATTCTTCATCTCCACAAAAAGCCTTAGTAGGAAAATTTATTATTGATGAGATCATTAATGATACAGTAGAAAATTTATGGAAATTAAAAGGGAAAGAAGGATGTATATCTTATGAGGAATTTATGAACTATTATGACGGTATTTCATCAGGACATTGCTTGGTATTGAAGGAAATTATAACCTTCTCGGCACCTATAAAGCTTGAAGAGTTAAGATCACAAATTGTAAATTTTAGAGTTCCACAAAGCTGTCGCTATTTACGACCAGATGAAATTGAAATTTTTTTTAAAATTCCCATTGCTTCATCTTCTAAAAAATCCCTAGATACAATTATAAGATATTAAATTACTTTTCAATAAGCTGGTCAGATCATTAGACAATATTTGTTACTGCGGAAATTTATTGGCTCTTCTGGTTTCTGTGTGGAAACGAGGTCTATACTGATAGTTTCTTACATGATTGGTTTTATAGTTAGTAAATTTTACCAAAAGTATCAATTATGTATCCTAATCAATGCCAAGATTGAACAATAATTTCCGGTGAATCATCCTCATCCATGACCATATCTACCGACTCCACCCGCAAGAGTGCCAAATTATCCTTAACCACCCCTTGAAGATAGATTTCCCCCATCCCTTCACCCCCTAGATCGATCGAGCCAAAAACTTGACCGGTTTTTGTATTAAAATTAAACTGAAAATAATTAGCTGAGGAAATTCCCTCTCTGACATTATCGTATCTAGCGATCTCCTGACCACTCTTATCATAAAAAGATACCTGAAAATCTTCTAAAACTTGCATCTTTCCCGAACCTTTTTCTGAAAAGATAGTCGGGGCCGTTTTTTCATCATAACTAAAAGAACCTTTAGCTATATAACCCTGATTTCCCAACCATTGAAAATCGATCGTCACTGCTAAAACCCCTTGGCTATTCATGTTAGCAACTAAAAGCAAAGCTAGTAAAGTCAATATCATCTTTTTCATTAGTCGGTTATTTCAGTTATCAGTGATCAATGACTACAACCAGTCTTCGGGGGAATTTTTATAAGGGACTCTTTCTATCCCCATAAACCTTAAGAAAACTTCAATTACATGGGTACAAGAAAAGGAAACCCGAATGATCTTTTGTGGGGGGGTAACTTCTGTTTGCTGATATTACCCGATTTTAAGACAAAGCTCGTCAAAAACCGCCATAACGTTCCTCTAACCAGGGATCACCTCGTCGATGGTAGCCATTAAGTTCCCAGAAACCCAATTGCTCTCGATCGAGAAATTCTAAGCCATTAATCCATTTAGAACTTTTCCAAGCGTAGAGATGGGGGACAACTAAGCGCAGCGGACCACCGTGGTCGGGGGTTAAAGGTTGACCAAACAGTTGAAAAGCGAAAAAATTATCCTCGTGCAGGAATTCCTCTAGGGTGAGGTTAGTGGTATAACCACCATAACAGTGTTGCATGACGTGGGTAGCTTCCGGCAACAGGTCAATTAAGGCCATAAAATCCGATACCTTAATTCCCGTCCAAGTCACATCTAATTTTGACCAACGGGTGACACAGTGAAAATCCTTAGTAAATTCCGACTGCGGTAGGGCCATAAAATCCGACCAGTTAAAAATTTTAGTCGTGGCCACCTTTCCCCAAACCTTGAATAACCATTCCTCGGTCTTGATTTGGGGAGTATCTCCGTAGGTAAGCACAGGAAAACCACTAGCGAGATATTGGCCCGGAGGAACTCGGTCTTGATCGGGAGATTCTGGTTTTTTAAAGAATTTGCCTAACATTAGTTGAGACTCACAACGAAAACCCTAAACAAATCTTAAAATATTAGGGAGCGAAAAGGTTTTCTCTACCTCACTCCCCACCATCAAGTTATTCCTTGTCTCCCCCTTCTTCTTCCTCTTTAGTGGGATAGACAAAGCTGTTAGAACGACCAGAAAGGACAGATTTACCCAAAGATAAGGCTTTTTGCGCTTCCCGAGCCGCTTGCTTTCTCCAATGCGCTCTCCGTTGGTCGCGCTTGGCATTTGAGGTTTTCTTCTTGGGACAAGCCATAGTATTTTAACGATAGTTATAGACTCACAACCTTTCTATTCTACTCCCTATTTCCCTAATCGGCTCGCCAACTTGTCTGATTCCCTTGCTCACTACTGCCCAAAATATTGATAAAACTTAATAATTATCATTGGCCTACCTATTTAGGTTCTGCTGAATAAATCTAAAAACCTTGTTGAATAAGGTTTTTAGACTTTTTTCCCCCCAAAAAGTGCCGACCATTGGAGTGATCGGGGAAAAATTCAGTTACTTTTTCTCTGAAAATTAGGTAGTTGACCACCTGAAAATGGGT
>NZ_JADBTB010000118.1:0-18322 GCF_020246405.1 Microcystis sp. M083S1 | reverse complement strand
CCCCCCTTGATAAGGGGGGTGCCGATCCCCCCTTGATCCCCCCTTGATAAGGGGGGTGCCGATCCCCCCTTGATCCCCCCTTGATAAGGGGGGTGCCGATAGGCGGGGGGATCTGATAATTTTTAACGCCTACCTACTTATGACTGGAATTATGAGTCAACTCAGTCCCCTACAAGCCGAACAAATCAAGGAAATCGGGACTTATTTACGTCAAAAACGAGAAGAAAGCTGTCTGAGCATGGACGATATCGCCGCCCTGACGATGATTAGATTACCAATGCTAGAAGCGTTGGAAACGGGGAATTGGGAGAAATTACCAGAATTAATTTATGTCAAGGGATTTATCAAACGCTACGGTGATGCCCTAAAAATTGATGGTAAAGCTTTAGCCGATCGCTTGTCTCCTAGTGCAGAACAATTAGCCCAAGAGGTAACTATCCCGAAAACACTGCCCACAAAAGTTACCCCTATCCCCAAGGCTGAACCCGCTGCCCCAAAAGTGGAACGGGTGAAACCAGAAAAACCAGCCCCAGAAACTGGCCCCCAACCAGCTAAATCAACCTTTTTCGGGATGTATCTCTGGCTAGGCTTGCTGGCGGGTATATTTTGTGGTATTGGCTATCTTTTCCTCCGTCCCCCTCTCTCTAACCCCCCTGCTGTTACTCCCTCTCCTTCCCCCGTGGGTTCCCCCGCACCGGTAGTCCCTCCCGCACCAGTAGTCTCTCCTTCCCCTTCTCCTCAGCCAAAAGTTCCCCTCTCGGCCGAGGTAACTATTGAACAGGCCGCTTGGGTAAGGGTAATTGCCGATGGCAAAAAAGTCCATGAAGGCACTCTCCAACCCGGTCCCAAACAAACTTGGACAGCCCAAAAGAGTTTAAATATTCGATCGGGCAATGCTGGCGCTGTTAAAATCTCTCTTAACGAAAACCCCGCCCAATTAATGGGTAAAGCTGGTCAAATCGGCGAAATCACCCTAACTGCACCCCCTCTCAGTGATCAGTAAACAGTAATCATACTAAATCCTGTTTAAAAAGTATAGGATAGTGGGGTGTGGGGTGTGGGGTGTGGGGTGTGGGGAGAAACAATTCATAACTTGAGAGTTAATCACACTATTAAAAAGGGATTTGGTATCAGTAATCAGTGAACTAAAAACTCACATCTGAAAACAAGGGCCGAATCTAAGACCTAATTGGTTAAGCTAAAAGCTTTGATGTGCTTAGTTTCTAACCTTCTTTTTAGGTAGGAGAATTGTCAGATTCTGTCTTTTGCCTCTTGCCTGTTGCCCCTTGCCTTCAGAAGCTGAAAACTGAAAACTGAAAACTGAAAACTGATAACTGATAACTGATAACTGATCACTGATCACTGATAACTGATTAGGCTGCATCATCCCAGATGGGGGTAAGGGTTTGATAATCGTAGCGGGAAGCGTTGGGATGACAGCTGACACAGGTGGTATGACCGAGAGGAGTGGGTAAATTGACCCTAGGATGCAAAACCTTTACATAGCTGGACTGTTCAATTAAGAGGGGAACGAAAGTAGTCTGGGTAAGAGGGCGGGAAGAATAACTGAGATAATCCCAGATAAGACGCTGAGTAATGCCAACAATTGGTTTTAAACGGATACCATAGTGAGAATTAGGATTTTCTAGGATTTTTTTCCAAGTTTGACTGGGTAGGATGCTGGGAGGAATGGCAATATGGCAAGTGGCACAATTTTCTAGATAGGTTTGCTGTCCAATTTGATAACGATTTAGCAATGTATCCGAGGACGGCGATTGGGCGATCGCTGGTTGTTGAAGTAGCGAAGCCAGTAGAATACCCCCTAGAATACTGAGGAGAAAGAGGATCAGAAAAAAAATCGATTTCACTTGACCGCTGGAAGGCATGACTGGGATGAGGAGTAATTGAACACAATTATAGATTCCTATAGCAGCGGGCAGAAGGCAGCAGGATTTTCGCTGTTTTTGCCCCTTTTTAGAGAGATTCTTCGCTCACGGAACCATCTTCTTGCACCCAGGCGAGATTTTTAATCATTCGATCGCGGGCATAGGTACGAATTTGTGCCTCGCTGCGACCACCTAAATCGATCGCCACTCTCAGATTCGGATCACTGGTGCGAAGGGAGCGAGCCTTACTAAAAGTCGCTATCTGGGCGTTATTACCCAAAGGGATAAGCAACCAGTCGAGGGGGGGAGCTTGAGTGGGTAAAGTCTGCCCTGATAATAAACTTTCGTGCAGTTCTTCGATATTCAGGGAAAAACCGATACCCGGAGCCGATTGGCCTTGGGGATGAAAAACGCCCAATAATTGATCATAGCGTCCGCCCTGGCCTAAAATACTGAGATTTTGCCGGTGATCACTAACCGCTTTAAAAACGATGCCGGTGTAGTAATCAAAGGTTTGAATCAGACTTAAATCGAGAATTAGGGGAAAAGGCCCAGAGCGATCAGCATTAAGCAGCTCTACTAGGGATTTAAGGTTATTAACGGCTTTTTGGGCCGATTCTTCCTGGGCTAATAGGGCCACTTGTGCGAGGACATCCTCGGGATTACCGCGCAGGTGAAATAATTGTCGGGCTTGCTGCCGGAGGGTTTCGTTGGGATAGGGAAGATTTTCGAGGCTAACGTAGTCGAGGAGGGCTAAACAGCGTTTCACCTGTTCGCGTAAGGGACCCGGAAAAGGAGAAAGTAGCGAACGAGTCAAACCCGCTTCTCCTAAAATAATCTGCCAGTTAGGGACGGCCAAACTATCGAAACAGTCAGCCAGGAGCAGTAAAATCTCGGCATCAGCTAGTAAACCGCCAGAAAAGAGCAGTTCTACCCCCGCTTGATAGAATTCCACTTGACGACCGTGATAACTGGCGCTAGGGCGACGAAAAACGTTAGCCCGATAACAGAGACGTTGGGGATAGGACTCCCCACTCATGCGGGTGACGGCACTACGCGCAATGGAAGCGGTTAATTCAGGGCGTAATCCCGATAGTCCTTGACTATCCCCGTGCAGTTGGATCACGGTGCTGGGATCGATCGTACCGCCTGCGGTGAGGGTATCGAGCCATTCAATGGTGGAGGTGACGATCCTTTGATAGCCCCAACGCTGAAAGACAGACTGAAGGCGATCATTAATCCAGCCTTTTTGGGTAACTTCTAGGGGTAATAAATCCCTTGTCCCCGCCGGGGGTTGATGAATCATGGGAGTTTGCTAATCAAAATCGGTGGCACTGGTAGTCCTATTTATTCTTTTTACCACCAAATCGAGACCAAAAACCGCCCTTGCGCTCTCCTTCCTCTTTTTGTCCTTTCTGGTCTTGCACTTCAATCTTAGAATTAACTACTTTATCTAGTTCCCGTTTGCACCTAATCACCGTCGCATCTTGGGGGCTGGCTTTCCAAGCCCGATTGATATGAACCCGGGCCATGGACAGTTGATTTTGTCGCAGGTAGGCTAAACCGATCAGGGCGTGACAGATGCCATTATCCGGTTCTTGCCGCAGGGCATCGCGCAATTCTCGCAAAGCTTGGGCGGGGTTATTTTCGTCAAGAGAGGCTTGGGCGCGGCGAATATAGGCTTCTAGGGGCGATTCGTTGCTTTTAGTCTGGACTGCCGTGGTGAAAGCTGGTCTAACTAACTCGGACTGGTTAGTATTGCCCTGGGAGATAAAGACTTTTGGGGTGGTTTTCCTGTTGCCCTGACCTTCGGTTAAGATCAGATAAACCAGATTGAGTTCACTGAGTTGGCCGATTTTCTGATAGGTATTTTCCAGGGCAGTATATTGATCGATCGCCAAAGATTGCAGGATTTTTTGATAGGCTAATTCATAGTTAGCGCTAGATTGGGCTAGTTTTCTAGCTGGTTCGCTACTGATGGTGATTTTGCTCAAATCTCTCCCCATTGCCTTGCCCATTTGTGCTAAAACCAGCCGAAATTCTTCGCGAGATAGGTCGCGGCCCAGATGTTCGTAGGCGGGGTTAACTAATTTTGAAAGTAACTGATGAGCCTGTTCCTTTTCATCGGGGGTGTGAGTGCGACAGGTATCAGGATGGAGTTTATAGGCAATTTTTAAGTAACGCTCGCGAATCTCCTCCTGTTCGGCATCGATCGAGACTCCTAAAATAGCGAAGTGATCCATTAAATCATATTGAAATAATCCTTGGGAAATTGGAAAAGTCATAGAAAGTATCCTGCTCTAATTAAAATAATAATCGCAGTAAATATTAAAAGGATTCAAACTGAAACCTCCAAGAGGCCGCTTTTTGCAGAGCTTGGCTTAAGGGGGTGTGAATCTGTCCGTTAGTAGCCAGGATTCGCCCCGTTTCTATCAGAAAAGGACTCTCATCGTAGGCGCTAATTTTACCGCCAGCTTCTTCGATCAGAATAACTCCTGCGGCCATATCCCAGGGATTAATCCCTCGTTCCCAATAACCATCTAAGCGCCCACAGGCCACATCGGTTAAGTCTTTGGCAGCGGAACCGCTGCGGCGTACCCCTTGGGTCAGATGGGTCAGATAACAGAATTCGGCATAATTATTATCGGGGGTTTGACAGCGATCGTAGGCAAAGCCCGTCACCAGTAAACTTTTTTCTAGTTCACTCGTCCGGGAGACATGGATGGGACGACGGTTCAGGGTAGCCCCCAAACCCTTGGCTGCCCGAAATAGTTCCTTTCTAAAGGGGTTATAGATGACTCCCACTGCTGCTTTCCCTGCGATCAGTAGTCCGATGGAGACGACGGATACGGGATAACCGTGAGCATAGTTGGTGGTTCCATCGAGGGGATCGATCGCCCAGAGATACTCGCTGTCCCTCCCTGGCAGTTTTCCCGATTCTTCCGCTAAAATCCCATGTTCGGGAAAGTGACGGCTAATAATTTTGAGAATTTCTGTTTCTGCTCGACGATCTATTTCCGTCACTAAATCGCCCGATCGCCCTTTCTCTTCTATTTTCTCGATTTTACCCCAATTATCGAGGATAATTGTTCCTGCCGCTAGGGCGGCTTCACTGGCAATGTCTAGGTATTTTTCTAATTGGCTGCTGGTATCTGGCACGATTAATCCCGAATCTATTCTTCATCTAAGGGTAAACCAAAACGCACTTTCCCACGGGCAAAAAAGCGACCGAATTGCAGTTCATAGACTTCATCTTCGTCTTGGGTGGCTACTTCCATATCGCCACGGGCATAACTGACACAAAGTAAAGCATATCCTCTGGCTTTTAATTCCGGCGATAGTCCGATCGCCTCTGGTTGGTAGATATCTCCTGATAATACCCTGACCGCGCAGCTAGTACAAGCTCCATTGCGACAGGAAAAGGGTAATTGATAGCCCTGTTTTTCCAGACTGTGCAGTATATAGTTATCCCCCGGAACGGTGGTGACAAATTTTTCGCCGGTCTGACGATTGTGAACGGTGATTTGATAATATTTAGTCATAGTTTAGTTAGCCAGAAATTATAGATGCAATTCTAGATAGTTCTGAATTTAGTGGCTATTTTGATCAGCTATCTTGATTATATCATCAATAATTGCTCAAATAGTCATCATCTTTACAATTATCCTTGACAAATGTTAACTTTTCTTGGGTCACTTGCCAATTTTTATGGCTCTTGAAACTTCATCTCTTTTAATCTAACTGCACCGTCGATAATTGATATTTCCTGGGAGCCAATTTGCACGATCGCATCTAGTCTCTTGCCGATAATTTTAACTGCCGGGGGACGACTTTTCTGCACGGTCATCACCAGAAAAAACTCCTCGCTACCCGTGGCTAAAATGCGTTCACCTGTATTAGTTTTCTCGACTTTTAAAGTCACGGGAGTGATAAAAGTTCCCTGCATATTTGCACCATTTTGAGTGATAGTAAAACTATTTTTTCCGAGAGTGACATTTCCCTGGGTATTCATCACCCAAGTTTTATTAATAAATTCTGGTTCATCGACTTTACCTAATAATTTATCCATCAAGACGAATAATCCGGGAGAACCAGAGGATAGACTGTAATCGACGGCGAAAGAACGAACTAGAGCCACTCCTGCTGGTGGATTAGCCCCTCTAACCATGATTTTATCAGTTTTTAACGTAATTACTCCCGAACCATCGGGACTGGATTGAAAAGTCATCGGTTTTGCTTGGATCCAAGGCGTGGTTTTCGGGAAAATAACCGTATTTTCCGAGTTCCAGTCGCCTTCTGACCCCTCAAAACTTGCCCATTGTCCTCCTAATCCCCAAATTCTCACACTAGCGACATCGGGAAAAGACCATCCTCCCACAAAAGGTTGCTGTTTAAGATAGATACTAGCGACAAAATCCTCTTCATTTTGCCAGCGATTACGAAAAGTATAAAATCCCTTTTGTTGATCAACTAAAACCCTGGAAAGTTGGCGATCAGGATTTTCTGGAGTAAGATTAGATGGATAACCAGCGAGAAGAAAAGGGGCAATATGGGGATAATGGGGGTGAAAAAGTTGTTTTTCTTGACCTTGTAATCGCCATTTTATTGCTGGTAGCCATGATTTATCGGTAATTCCCAATCCGATAGTTAATAAAGATACCCCTACGAACATCTGATGTCTGCCATAAGCAGGAATCAATAATTGACCATTTTTAGGGACAATTCTGGTTAAATAATGGGGGATTAATTGGGCTGCTGGGGAACCGGTTACTAAGTCTAATCCGAGACTATTTCGATACCCTTGCAAAAAAGGAAAAACAGCGAGAACCATGGGTTCGGTGCTGTATAAATCTCCTTCCGTGCCAAATCCTCGATCGCCGATAGCTGTGATAAAATAGCGTTCGATGTGACGTTTGGCCATTTCCACCTGTGCAGAGGGAGAATAGAGAGAATCGGGCGGTAAATCTTCTTTGAGAATCGCTAAACTGGCTAATCCTGCCGCACCTCTGGCCCGCGCATTCCAGTTACTAACTGTGTCTCCATTCCAGCCATTTTTGGGTGAATCACCTTTGAGAAGTTTTTTACTTTCACTGAATAACCAGCCAGTAATTTCCCGTTGGCGCTTTTCTCCCCAAAAATCATAACAAAGATCGTAGGCGAGAGCGACTCCGGCGACAATTGGAGATTGTTCTAAGACTCTCCTGCCTCGATTTTTACGGGTTTTTTCGAGAATTTCCCAGGCGGTTTCTGCTGATTTTCTATCTTGATTTAAAATTGCTAAAAAACAATGACCTGTGGCATGATAACCCCCATTAGGAACATAACCATCGTAATAAATTTTTTGCTGTAAACTGTTGTTTAATTGAGCGATAATAGTTTGACCGATGGGAGTTTTCGCTTTTTCTCTGAGATTAGTTAATTCTGACTTGCGAAAGATTAAACGGGGATGTTCTCGCGGTTGCAGGGGTTGGTGATTAGGGACAGGATTAGGCCATAAAGGGGAAATTGTGCCATTAACTTTGTTTTGTAGTCTTCTTCCCCCTAAAGTGCCTTGATAACTGCCGATGAGTTGGTCTTGGTGGGGGACAATTTCGATATTATAGATAGCTTCCCTGACTTCCGCTTGCCAAGGGTGAGTTTGAATGTTCATTTTCACCTGTAATCGCCAAGCATTGTCTAATTTAATCGTTTTTACCGTACCTTGGTGATCCACTTCTTTATTGAATTTCGGTGCGTATCCCCACACCGAAGGCTGACAAACAGATCGATCGCAGCTTAGATCTAGGGTAATATCTTGATAAACGGGTTGATCTTGCCACAGTTTCCAAACACCATGTTTCAGGTTTAAATGAAGGTTGCCGGTTAATAATTGCGGCTCGATGGTTTCCTGACTAGGTGCGCTTGTACCACCTAGCAAAAGTAAGGGAATCGCCGCTAAAAAAGGAGATATTTTCATATTAAACAAGCAAGGGGAAATATAAGGTATTCCAGGAAGAATAATTTCCAAATAAATTGGTAAAATCGGCTGATTTCGCTTTTATCTTCTAAATTTACTCCGCGACTACGCCACCAAAGAAGAAGAAGTAGGAGCAGATGGGCGACAATGGCCAGAGGAGAATTAATTCCCCTTATCCCCAAGAGACCGACGGCAATCATACCAGCATAACACAGAGAAATTGTCAATAAGGAAATTGTTAAGATTTTTTCTGGCCCGAGAAGGAGGGTAAAAGTGGTAATTTGGTAAATGCGATCGCCGTCTAGGTCTGGAACATCCTTGAAAATAGCGATCGCAACGGTGAAAACAAGAACAAAAGCTGTTAAAACCCAGATCGAGGGATAGATAGACTGATTTTGATTAATAACTGTGTTGTAGTGGCTAAAAAGACCTAAATTGACGATGACACCCCGGACGGTAAAAATACAGAAGGCGGACCAGAGGGGAAAGCGTTTTAAACGCACTGGTGGCAAGGAATAAGCAGTGCCGATAAGTAAACTAATCCCCACGGTGATTAAAAGCCAAAAACCACCGATAAAAGCCATTATAATTGCTAAAATACCGGTAAAACCCACGATCAACCGTCCTGTTAACGGAGAAAATTCGCCCTTGGCTAGGGGAAGCTGGGGTTTATTGATTTTATCGATGTCGATGTCTTCCAACTGATTTAAACCGACGATATAGACATTACCCGCAAGACAAGCGACCCAAGTGAGCAATAAAACTGGCCAATGGCTAAAAAAATCGTTAATATTGCCTAAAGCAATTAAATACAGACTTAAAACACTGAAAGAAGTGCCGATAATCGTATGGGGACGGGAAAATTTCCAGAGACTCCCTAACCGGTCGAGAAAGTTAGGCTGGGGATGGTTAACTGGAAGAAAAGGAGCTTGATTCATCAGACCTCTTGTAAAAATCAAAAATTGTCGTGGTTGGTGAGGAGTCGGTCGTCAGTAGTCGGTAGTCAGGAGAATTGGGAATGAATAATAATCAATTAAATGGTCTATTTACCGATTTTATGCCGCTTAATCCTTATTTTTGACGTTTTTAAACCCTCAACAATCAATTATGCAAGAGGTCGATCAAAAAAAATCAATCCTAGGGCAAGTAATCTGTTAAAATGATAATCCAGACTCAAACCCTGTGGAGAGGTGGCAGAGTGGTTGAATGCGGCAGACTCGAAATCTGCTTTAGGGTCACACCTAACGTGGGTTCAAATCCCACCCTCTCCGTGGAACTGATAACTTAGTGCTGTCGTTAACGGTCTTAAGAGATATAGCGTTACTGTGGGTGGTTTCCGACTGGTGACTAGATTTAGACAACAAAAATCGACCCTGATTGTTAAGAGTAAAAGCTTTTCTAATCTCCTTAACTTCTTTACTTTTTCATGGCCAGGGTCAAACCATCACCAATAGGAATAATACTGATATTTACCCGTTCATCCTGCTGAATTTTGGCATTAAGTGAACGGATAATTTTGGTGCGATTATCGGTGCTATCGGCCGCCGCCACTCGTCCCGACCAAAAAACATTATCGATAGCGATAATTCCGCCCCTTCTGACCAATTGTAACGCCCGTTCGTAGTAGGGATCATAATTACTTTTATCGGCATCGATAAAGACAAAATCAAAACTATTACTTTCTCCCCCGGCGATTAATTGATCTAAAGTCTCCAGGGCCGGGGCAATTCTTAAATCGATTTTATCGGCGACACCGGCCCGCTGCCAATAACGGCGGGCTATACTGGTGTATTCTTCGCTTAGATCACAGGCGATCAGCTTGCCTTCCGGGGGTAAAGCTAAGGCCACCACTAGCGCACTATAACCAGTAAAAACCCCTATTTCTAGGGTTTTTCGCGCCCCGATCGCCTGTACTAAAAAAGCCATGAACTGACCTTGTTCGGGGGCAATCTGCATGACTGCTAGGGGTTGAGAGGCAGTTTCTTGACGTAACTGAGCTAAAATCGGGGGTTCTCGCAGACAGATAGATTGATAATAGGAATAAAATTGTCGATCGAGTCCAAGAGTTTGATTAGCCATAAAAAAATTCCTAGTGAATGGATTTATCAGGTAAAATTCTGGGTAATCTGAAGCTAGAGAGAGCGCATTGGTTGACCAAAAAGGAAGACTTGGCAGGAAGCAAATCATGATGAAACCGGACTCGGAGCATTTCTTTAACGAAGAGCTCGAACAGTTGTTAGAGAGTTTAGAAGACAAAGACACCGACGGTGACGAGACCCTAGACGAACTCAGCTTTTTATTTGAGCAGATTTCCCCTCCTGCGGCGAGGTATGGGGCTTCTCTTGACCAAACCCTGTCTTTCTTGCCCTTAGAACAGGAATTAGAGGAACTTTTTGGCGATAGCATCAATTGGGAAGAAGCCGCCACTAATGATCTTTATTCTACCCGTGGGACTGCTGCCAAGTCAGAAGCCGAAGATTGGGATGATCTGGAATCGCTGCTGCTAGAAAATGCAGCGGTTCGGGACTCAGAAGCAATTATAACCATCAGCAACCCGAATTTTTACGACAGCCTCGAAGACTTAGAAGCTTTTCTGGAAAAACCCACTCCACCGGCGCAATCGCCACTGCCAGACATCTTGGAATCCCTAGAGGTCTTCCTCTGGGAATCCACAGCAGCGGCTCCGGTGGCCGCGACAGAACCTCTCCAACGGTTAGAATCACTGGAAATTGCCCCAGAAAGCTCCCCAGAGGATGAATTCAAAGATTTAGAAAAACTCCTCGAAGAAACCAATCAGGTGATGGCAGCAAATCCGGCGGCCAGTTTCAGTCCACCGGTCGGGTTAAATAACCTGCGTCCCCTTGTCGGTAAAGCTTTTGAACAGACGACGCGGGTGCCGATCAAACAATTGGACAACCTCAGCAATCTGATCGGGGAACTGGTGGTTAAACGCAATCGTCTGGAAGAGGAACAGGATCGGCTGCGTCTCTTTTTAGACAATTTGCTAACCTGCGTCCAACATCTGAGCGATGTGGGCAGTCGGATGCAGTATCTCTATGAAAGAACCCTCCTAGAAGGGGCTTTACTGTCTAGTGGCAATTCTGGCGGTGCCATCGGTTACGGTAGAGTTAAGGGAGAAAATCAGGGCAATTCGGCTATGACCGGGCAACTAGATGCCCTAGAGATCGACCGTTTTACCGATTTCCACTTATTATCCCAAGAGATGATCGAATTGATCGTGCGAGTGCGAGAATCGGCCTCTGATATTCAATTTGTCGTCGATGAAACCGATCAGGTGACGCGCAGTCTGCGACAGGCTACCACCCAACTACAGGAAGGGATGACCAAATCGCGCATGGTTCCCTTTAGTCAAACTGCCGATCATCTACCCCGGGCAATTCACGATATTTCCCTGAAACTGCACAAACAAGCCAAATTAAAAGTGGAAGGGGGGGGTGTTCTCATCGATCAGATGATCCTTGAACATCTCAATAGTCCCATGATCCATCTGGTCAACAATGCGATCACCCACGGCATTGAATCACCCCAAGAACGCATGGCCAAAGGCAAACCCGCCCTCGGTAAGATCTCTGTCCGGGCATTCCTACAGGGAAATCAAACCGTGATCACCGTTAGTGATGATGGGGCTGGTATTGATACTAATCGGGTTAAACTTAAGGCGATCGAGAAAGGTCTGATCAGCGAGAGGGAAGCTCAAAACCTCAGTCCCCAAGAAGTCTATGAAATTCTTTTTCATCCCGGTTTTACTACCAAAGATCAGGCCGATGATTTTTCTGGTCGTGGGGTGGGTTTAGATGTGGTGCGGACCAGTTTAATCGATGTGCGCGGGACTGTTACTATTGACTCGGTACTGGGCAAAGGAAGCACTTTTACGATCCGTTTACCGCTAACCCTGAGTATCTGTAAGGCCCTCTGTTGTGTTAGTAATCATGCGCGCATCGGTTTCTCCATGGACGGAGTGGAAGATATGAAGGATTTTCGGGCCAGCGATATCCAAATAGATGGAGAGGGACGGCCCTGCGTTTTCTGGCAAAATACTTTACTACCTTTCCAACCCCTGAGCGAGTTGCTTTCCTACAATCGACAACTTAGTCGCGGTAGTTTTTACACTGGCAAGCCGGAGGAAGACTCTTTTTCGATCGTGATCCTGCGCGGTGGTAATCATCTCCTCGCGGTACAGGTGGATAAAGTGATTGGTGAACTGGAAATCGTCATCAAACAGATCGAAGGACCGATTCCGAAAACGGCTGGGATTGCTGGGGCGACGGTTTTAGGGGATGGTACGGTGATGCCCGTCGGCGATGTGTTAGAGTTAATCGACATCGCCAGGGGTCGTCTGCGTATCGATAACGGTGGTCTTTGGCGCCAATCTGCCTCCCCTGTAGAGGTGGAAACTAGCCAAAAATCCGAGGCTATGGTTCTGATTGTCGATGATTCGATTACGGTTCGGGAATTGCTCTCTTTAAGCTTTATTAAAGCTGGTTATCGTGTGGAACAGGCCCGGGATGGTCAAGAAGCTTGGGAAAAATTACGCGGCGGTTTGCCCTGTGATATCGTTTTCTGCGATATCGAGATGCCCCGCATGAATGGCCTGGAATTACTGTCTAATTTGCAAAAAGACCCCCGATTAGCGGCGATTCCCGTGGCTTTGTTGACTTCCCGCGGATCTGAACGTCATCGTCAGGTGGCGGCGAAATTAGGGGCTAGTGGTTATTTTACCAAGCCCTACACGGAAAGAGATTTACTCTGGGCAGCTGAAAGAATGATTGCAGGAGAAGTATTACTAGCTAATAGTATTAAAGCGACTCCTAATCAGCTTTCATCCTCCGATACAACGATTATTGATAGTAATCCCGCTCATTTGTTGGCACAATCGAGTCCTCTCGTCTTGATTGTTGATGATTCGTTAATAGTGCGGGAAATGTTAATGATTTCTTTGGTTAAAGCTGGTTATCGCATTGAACAGGCCCAGGACGGTTTAGAAGCATGGGAAAAATTACAGGCCGGATTAGCTTGTGATCTGATTCTCTGCGATATCCAAATGCCTCGCCTGAATGGGTTAGAATTGCTCTCTCGTCTGCAAGAGGATGAACAACTTCAGGGGATACCAGTGGCGATGATTACCTCGCGCGGGACGAAAAAAATGCAGCATCTCGTCGCTGCTAAAGGAGCAAAAGGTTATTTTGTCAAGCCCTGGATTGAGGATGTTTTACTGTCAGCAGCCCAACGTTTAATCGCTGGTGAGGTATTAATCCAGAAAGAAAGTCCCGCGGATTAGCTGAGGTTAAGTAGCTGGTTATAATTAAATTAAAAATGGATTTTAGGTTCGATCCCCCCTGCCCCCCTTGATAAGGGGGGTGCCGATCCCCCCTTAGTCCCCCCTTAATAAGGGGGTTGCCGATCCCCCCTTAGTCCCCCCTTAATAAGGGGGTTGCCGATCCCCCCTTAGTCCCCCCTTAATAAGGGGGTTGCCGATCCCCCCTTAGTCCCCCCTTAATAAGGGGGGTGCCGATCCCCCCTTAGTCCCCCCTTAATAAGGGGGTTGCCGATCCCCCCTTAGTCCCCCCTTAATAAGGGGGGCATCTGATAGTTTTTAATGCCTACCTACTTAGGGCTTGCTAATTTGAACTTGTTTTCTGGAAAATCATTAAATGTTGTTGGGGCAAAGTCTCGATAATTTCTGCTGGCACTAAACCGACAGCGGCCATTTCTTTTTCTACCTGTCTGCGGGTCATTTTATGAAGGGCCTTGATGGCAATCAGAGGGTTTTCACGACGGTATTCTACTAATACCACCCTACCATCGGGTTTTAAGGATTTGACCAGATTCTCCATCATCTCGCGGGGACAGGAAAACTCGTGATAAGCATCCACCATTAAAGCTAAATCGATAGCATTTATAGGCAATTTGGGATCGGTTTCTGTGGCGAGAATTGTGGTGACATTCTTAACTTGATTTTCCTCGGCTAAAAAATCAATTGCCCCTAACATTTCCGGTTGCACATCGACGGCAAAAACTTGTTCTACTAAATTCGCCAGAGGAAAACTAAAATAACCTGTCCCCGCTCCGATATCTGCCACTAGATCTGTGGGTTTTAGATGTAGTGCGGTGATCAGATCATCGGGTTTTTCTGTGAAACGGCGACTAGGACGTTCTAACCATAACATTTCTTGGTGTCCCATGACTTTAGCGATTTCCCGTCCTAGATAAAATTTACCGATACCATCGCGACTATGAAGCGATCGAATCTGATAATATTCCTCTGGTGCTAAAACTGAAGCATCGTAGGTAAGATTTAATAATCCGAAACCACAAAAAACTACTATTAGAAACGAGACAATTAAGAAAAATTTTTGCTTAAACAGCATCGGGATTAAAAACGGTGGGCTAGAAAAAATAAATTCCCCGTCCGGGACAGGGAAAACATCTATCTTGATCAACAAAACAATTAATCCAAAAATCCCATTAAAGTTTCGGGATCATCGATTTCATTGGAAGCAACGGGACGATTACCCATGACTGTATAAGTTTCGCTAATGTGCAGATGACTGAGAGCGATCGGACGATTGCCAGAGATCGCCAGAGTGCTGCTAACTTCCATACCACTAGAGCCGACAGGACGCAATCCACCGACGGAAGAATAGGTACTAACCACTTTCAGATGGCTAACTTCCACGGGACGGCCCCCTGGTAACATTTCATCTTCCGTGAAGTGAAGATGGCTAGTACCAACAGGACGATTTTCGGGTAAGCGATGTTCAGGTTGATAGAATTTTAAGGCTTTGGAAGCCGATTCAGCGTTGTTTTTCACCGAAAGGGCGACCACTTCTTTATCCTTGGCGGTTTTAGCTGTACTAGCTTTACCGCGTGTGCTGGTCTTTTCTTCTGTGGTTGCTGGGGTTTGAGTCCCGTTCGTTTCTAGATTTTCCACCGTCATAACCTGATACTCCTTTCCGTTAATAGCTTCGGGGAAACGATAAGATTTAAGTTTAGGGTATTCTCGAAGACTTTTAATCTTTTTTTAAAATCCTCTCTAATATTAAGATACATCTTTCTTTCCCAAAACCCTATAAGTGTTGGTAATTTGATTGATAATTTATTTTGCCTGTTCTCTACACCCAGCCGCTAATGACCGCTTTTCAACTACAAGCACCCTTTCAACCCACTGGGGATCAACCGGCAGCGATCGATAAATTAGTAGATTCCCTGCAAAACCGGCAGCGTTTCCAAACCCTCTTGGGGGCAACCGGCACCGGCAAAACCTTCACCATTGCCGCTGTGATCGAGAAAATCGGCAGGCCTACCCTCGTCCTGGCCCATAATAAGACCCTGGCGGCCCAATTATGCAACGAATTGCGGCAATTTTTCCCCAATAACGCCGTGGAATACTTTATCAGCTATTACGACTACTATCAACCAGAGGCTTACATTCCCGTCAGCGATACCTACATCGAAAAGAGTTCTTCGATTAATGATGAGATCGATATGCTGCGCCATTCGGCCACGCGATCGCTGTTTGAACGCAGGGATGTGATCGTCGTCGCTTCCATTAGTTGTATTTATGGTTTGGGAATGCCGGCGGAATACCTGAAAGCGGCGATTTCCCTGACAGTTGGTCAAGAGTTCGACCAAAGGCAATTATTACGGGCCTTGGTGTCAGTGCAGTACAATCGCAATGATTTAGAGTTAACTCGCGGTCGTTTTCGTCTGAAGGGCGATATTTTGGAAATTGTTCCCGCTTACGAGGATCGGGTTATTAAAATTGATTTTTTTGGCGATGAGATTGAAAGTATTCGTTATCTGGATCCCTTGACGGGGGAAGTTTTGCAAAAATTAGAGCGAATTAGTATTTATCCGGCCCGTCACTTTGTTACCCCGGAGGAGCGTTTAGAGGTAGCCTGTCGGGATATTAAAACCGAGTTAGATAACCGTTTATTGGAGTTAGAAAAAGCGGGCAAATTACTGGAAGCGCAACGTTTGGATCAGCGGACTCGTTATGATTTAGAAATGTTGCAGGAAGTGGGTTATTGTAATGGCGTGGAAAATTATTCGCGGCATTTAGCGGGTAGATTAGCGGGGGAACCGCCGGAATGTTTGGTGGATTATTTTCCACAAGATTGGTTATTAGTTGTGGATGAATCTCATGTTAGTGTGCCGCAAATTCGCGGGATGTATAATGGCGATCAATCACGAAAAAAAGTTTTGATCGATCACGGGTTTCGTTTACCCAGTGCGGCGGATAATCGTCCTTTGAAGTCGGAAGAATTCTGGCAGAAAGTTAATCAATGTATTTTTGTTTCGGCTACTCCGGGAGATTGGGAATTAGAACAGTCAGAAAATCGCATTGTTGAACAAATTATCCGACCGACGGGAGTTTTAGACCCGGAGATTTTTGTGCGACCAACCGAGGGACAAGTAGATGATTTATTAGGGGAAATTAAGGAGCGAGTGCAGTTAAATGAACGGGTTTTGATTACCACTTTAACTAAACGCATGGCGGAAGATTTAACCGAATACTTACAAGAAAGGGGAATTAAAGTTAGATATCTACATTCAGAAATTCAATCAATTCAACGGATTGAAATTATTCAAGACCTGCGAGAAGGGGTCTTTGACGTGCTGATCGGGGTGAATTTGCTTCGCGAGGGGTTAGACCTGCCGGAAGTGTCTTTAGTGGCGATTTTAGACGCAGATAAGGAAGGATTTTTAAGGGCTACCCGCTCTTTAATTCAAACTATCGGCCGGGCTGCTCGTCATATTCGCGGTCAGGCAATTCTTTACGGAGATAATCTCACTGATAGTATGATTAATGCGATCGAAGAAACCAAGAGACGGCGAGCTATTCAAGAGAAATATAACCAAAAACATGGGATTATTCCGCAATCGATTGTTAAAAGGTCGAGTAATTCAATTTTGGCTTTTCTGGATATTTCCCGTCGCCTAAATTCTCAACAATTAGAGCAGGTTTGTGAGAATATAGAAGAGCTTTCTTTAGAACAAATTCCCGAGTTAATTCAACAACTAGAAGCGCAAATGAAAGAAGCGGCTAAAAATCTAGAATTCGAGTCAGCAGCTAAATATCGTGATCGGATTAAGCAATTACGAGATAAGTTATTAAATCATCTTAGATAAACCTATGACTAGATTTATTCATGACCAGTTTGCTAAAGATTATCTCGAAGAATTATTATCTTCTCTGGGAGAGGTAAAATCGGCACGGGTTGTACGCGGAGAAGTACGAGAAATCGATGTCTGGTTTTCACCGAATATTCTCGATAATAATCCTAGAGAGCTGCTGGGATTACTGGGAAAAATGGCGATTAATCCCTGTTTATTTGAACCCTTTCGCAATCCTGTCACCGCTACAGAAATTAGGACTTGTCTGTTAAAATTGTTGCAAGTGGAAGGGGAAATTAATCGTCAAGCAAATCGTCAGAAAACGAATGTTAACGATGGGGAAATCCCCCGTCTCTGGATTTTGACTCCCACCGCTTCCGCGCAACTGTTAGGAGGATTCGGAGCTAAATTAGATGGGGAGAATTGGGGGGAGGGTATCTATTTTTTAGCTCCCTCTTTACGCACGGCAATCACCGTTATCCATCAATTACCCCCAACAGAAGCAACTCTCTGGTTAAGAATTTTAGGCCGGGGAAAAGTACAAGCAAGGGCGATCGATGAGCTAGAATCGTTACCAGAGGATCATCCTTTTCGGGTAAATGCTCTAGAATTATTATTAAACTTGAGAACCTCTTTAACTAACGATCAAGAGCTTGAACAGGAGGACAGAGAGTTAATTATGAGATTATCACCTTTATACACTTCCCGTCTTCAGGAAGAACTGGATGCTGGCCGTCAACAGGGTCTTCAACAGGGTCTTCAACAGGGTCTTCAACAGGGTCTTCAACAGGGTCTTCAACAGGGTCTTCAACAGGGTCTTCAACAAGGTCTTCAACAAGGTCTTCAACAGGGTCTTCAACAGGGTCTTCAACAGGGTCTTCAACAGGGAGAACGTCTGGTGATAGAAAATTTATTGAAAGCTCGTTTTGGTAGTTTAGACCCAGATTTATCCGTAATTATTGATCGCATTTTATTATTACCGGTGGAGGAGTTTACCCCTTTAATAATTAATTCATCTCGCACAGAATTAATTGCCCACTTTTCTAATTAAAAGAATAACTCAATCCTTTGATGATAGTGGATTTGAAAATTGGCTGATTAACCAGAGCAGGCAATTTTCTGGGCGAATTTGGGGATATTGAGGATTGTTCTGGAACCAGCATCAGCTTTCTTGCTAATTTGTGGCCAATTAGCGACAATTTAAGTAGGTAGGCTTTAAAAATTATCAGACACCCCCCTTATCAAGGGTAGGGTTGATTCATGAATCAACCCTACCTTATCAAGGGAGGCAGGGGGGATCGAACCTAAAATCCATTTTTAATTTAATTATAACCAGCTACTT
>NZ_JADBTB010000117.1:0-19361 GCF_020246405.1 Microcystis sp. M083S1 | reverse complement strand
AATCCGGGGCCAGTTCAAGACGTAACTGTTTCCATAAACTAATTCCTTCTTGTTTAAAATCCATTTCAGCTTGCTGATTAGGAAAATCTGATAAAGGTGGATAGTCTTGATTTAAAGTCTTATCGTAAGTATCCTGCCATGGGTTTAAACGCTGAATAGTTGCTTGACTTAATGGCAATTCTTCAGGAGCAATGTTATCAATTTCATCTACTCCCCAAAGTGGGTAACTTCCATAATCTGCCCAAAGTTTGATTCTGATTGCCATAACTATCATTCCTGAATAAGTTTATTAATTAATCGAGCCGTAGGTTGGGTTGAGCTATCATTATTGCTCAGGTATTACCAATCGGCTCAAAAGGCGAAACCCAACAAACATTGTGAAAATATTCCAGGAAGTTGTTGGGTTTCCTTGCGTCAACCCAACCTACGAATCTCAATGCTGCTGCCACAGGAAAAATCTTCAGGTAGAACCTGAGAACGAGGTAATATATTACCTCCATTCAACTGAGAAACCAGAACCTACTAATCGCAGATAAACGATTCTTCCGGGCAAATTTCCTTTAAAGAGAATTTTTCCGTTAATGGGGACTCTAGAAGGCATATCTCTCATATATACTAGATCACGACCTATTCCTCCAATACGGCCCTCCGATCCCGTCAATTGCTTGCCAGTAGAATCAATGATGATAGAGTCTTTGGGATAAAAAGTAAGATCTCTGACTTCCCCTAAGTTTGCAACCATAAAAGTACAAACTACAGAATTATTGTCTTTATTACAATTCTGAATCTCGAAAGCAAAACCATTGCTTACAACTCTCGAATTACGGGCTTGAGCAATATCATCGTGATTCTGATAGAAGTTAGAAGATAAAGCTATAGTTAAGGCTAAAATTGGTAGCCATCTGAAAAATCCTTTTTTCATCACCATTCGCTACTCAGTACATAAGTGTTCGCCCCCTCGCAGCCAGGTTAAGCAACAGCCCAACCCAACGCCAAAGGCGGATAGCAAAACAATACACATTCCCCCCCCCACAACTGTATTAAAAGATACAATTTAATAAATCTTTACATTTCTCTCCCTAACTAGCGATCGATATTTTGGGGTTTTTGGGGAGTTCAAGAGCTTGAAATTGTACAATAAGGTTGTACAAGTCTCCCCTAAAAATCATGTTAAGCAAAGAAACCACCTACTCTCAGGCGAGAATGAATTTAGCGAGTCTCTTAGATCAGGTGTGTGACGAATCTCAAATTATCGTCATTAAGCGTCGCAATCAGAAAAATGTGGCCTTAATTGCTGAAGATGAGCTTTCCAGTTTATTAGAGTGTGTTTATTTACTGCGATCGCCAGAAAATGCCCAACGCTTATTTCGCTCTTTAGCATGGACCCAGACAGAAGATGCAACTCCTCAAACATTAGCTGAATTGAAAGAGGAGTTAGGAATTGAGTCCTAAAAGAGAAAATAAGCCAGATAAACCTCAAAACAATCCTATTCATGATTATTTGCCCGTTTTTAGTCCTGATTTCAAAGCAGATTTAGCTTGGTGGTATCGGAACGAACCGAAAAAAGGCGATAAAATCTTAGACTTAGTAGCAGATATTTTGGATGGCGATCCGTTTACAGGATTGGGTAAACCCGAACCTCTTAAGTATATTGCTGCCGACACTTGGTCACGACGGATCGATTTAGAGCATCGTTTGGTTTATAAAGTCACAGGAAATAAGGTTTATTTTTTACAAGCTCGCTATCATTATCAATCAGGCTAAACTCAGACAAACCCATTAAGAACTGTTACAGGAGAAAGGGGACAAAGAACGTAGAGGGGGACAGTGAAACAACAAACATTTTCTACTCCAAGTCTGTAGCCTAAGCTACAATTTAATAAATATCTACATTCCTCCTTTCTCCCGTCGATCCTAGACATAATTCTAAAAGTCGGCACTTAAAGGGGTACGGGGGAAAGGAATCACATCGCGAATATTGGTCATTCCCGTCATGAATTGTACCAGACGCTCGAATCCTAAACCAAAACCAGCGTGGGGAACGGAACCGTAGCGACGCAGATCTAAATACCACCACAAATCATCGGGATTCATTCCCTGTTCCTGCATTCTTTGGATTAATACATCTAATCGTTCTTCCCGTTGGGAACCGCCGATAATTTCGCCGATCTTGGGCGCTAAAATATCCATAGCGGAAACGGTTTTATTATTGTCATCTAGACGCATATAAAAAGCTTTGATTGTCTTGGGATAATTAGTGACAATCACGGGTTTTTTAAATAGTTCCTCCGCTAGATAACGTTCGTGTTCTGACTGTAAATCTAAGCCCCATTCTACCGGAAACTCGAACTGACGATCAGCTTTTTCTAATAACTCGATCGCTTCGCTGTAGGTAATCCTGCCAAACTCACTATTAACGATATTCTCGGCCGTACTTAACACCGTTTTATCGATACGTTCGTTAAAAAACTGCAAATCTTCGGGACAATTTTCTAAGACGAATTTAAAGATATATTTCAGAAAAGCTTCTGCTAAATCCTGATCCCCTTCCAGATCACAAAAAGCCATTTCCGGTTCCACCATCCAAAACTCGGCCAGATGACGGGAAGTATTAGAATTTTCAGCGCGAAAAGTCGGGCCAAAAGTGTAAACATTAGATAAAGCCATGGCCATTACTTCCGCTTGTAATTGTCCACTGACGGTTAAATAGGCCCGTTTACCAAAGAAATCCTCGGCAAAATTGGCGGGTTTTTTTAAATCTAAACTGGTGACAGTAAATAATTCCCCCGCACCTTCGCAGTCGTTAGCGGTAATAATGGGAGTATGTACCCAAATAAAGCTCTTTTCTTGGAAAAAAGTGTGGATAGCGGTAGCGCAAGCGTTTCTAACCCGCATTACTGCTCCTAGGGTGTTGGTTCTTGCTCGCAGATGGGCAATGGTTCTCAGAAATTCAAAGGAATGACGTTTTTTTTGTAGGGGATAATCCGCAGGACAGTCACCATAAAGGGTGATTTCGGCCGCTTTTAACTCGATATTTTGCCCTTTACCCGGGGAAGGAACCAAATTTCCCGAAACAGCGATCGCCGCTCCTGTACTAATTGCTTTTAGTACATTTTCATAATCGGGTAAAGTCGGTTCGAGGATAACTTGTAAGTTGGCCAGGGATGAGCCATCATTAACTTCCAGGAAAGTAAATTCTTTTAATTCTCGTTTTGTTCTCACCCAACCCTGCACGGTGACGGATTGATCCGGTTGTCCTGTCTGAAAGATTTCCTTGATTCTGCTAGTCATTGCTTATCCCTATGTTAAGTGGCTGAGTGGAATTAAATATAAGATGAACGTAGGTTGGGTTGAAGCATGAAACCCAACGCCAGATTATGTTACGCTACCGCTAACCCATCCTACAAATAATTGTGTCTCCCTACTTAGAACCAAAGAGTATTTTAGGATAGAAGGTTCAGATCAGGCTAAAATCAATCTCGAACAGGTCTCATGCTTCTGGTGGAAAAATTATTAAGTAAGCCCAAAAGCCGTAAATTAGCGATTTTTTTGGCTTTTATCGGCAGCATTCTCGCTTTACCCTTTCCTATCGCCGGTATTCATAAATTCTATCTCGGTCAACCTCTCTGGGGAATTATTTATCTTCTCCTTTGGCAAACTCCGATTCCCCGGGTGGCTTGCGCGATCGATGCGGTGTGGTATTTAATCCAAGATAACCAATTTTTCGCTAACTATTTTCCCACTGCCACCACTGCTGCCACTGTCCCCAGTTTAGAGCCTAAACAAGTAGAGGCGATCGGGGCAGCTTTAAGGGAATTAGAGCGCCTCCGGCAAGAAGGATTAATTTCTGAGTACGAATTTGAAGAAAAACGGCGACAACTACTATAATGACACCGCAAAACTGGTTAGGGCGCACTTTTAACCCTTTAAAAGCCAAAATTAGCAATGATCCCTATTATCGCTTCCGTTCCCTTGATGAGATCGCTATGGCGGCACAATTGGGCATTAAAATTAATGTCAGTCAAGCGGGTGTGGATGATTGGCTGCGATTGCCAGGGATATCCATCCATCAAGCGCGAATGTTGGTGGAATTGTTGGGTATGGGGGTAGAATTGCTTTGTCTTGAAGATCTAGCCGCTGCTTTGAGTGTTCCTGTGGCTAGATTGAAAGCTTGGCAACCGATTCTAGAATTTGCCTATTATAGCCGGGAAAGTCACCTCGCACCCCCTAAAATCAATCCTAACACCGCTTCGATCGAGCAGTTAACCACCCTGCCCCTGATCGGCAATAATTTGGCAGCTGCCATTATTAAAAATAGAGAAGAACAGGGATTATTTAAGAATATTGTGGATTTTAAAGGGCGTTTATCCCTAGACGCTCAGGAAATCTCCCAATTAATGCACTTTTTTCAGTTTTAATCCCAAATACTCAGGAAAGGAGACAGGAGATAGGAGTCAGGAGTCAGGAGTCAGGAGACAGGAGACAGGATTCAGGAGTCAGGAGTCAGGAGTCAGAAGATTATTTTTATTTATTCTTCCCACTTCATAATTCATAATTCATAATTCATAATTCCCACACCCTACACCCCACACCCCACTCCCCACTCCCCAATTCCCACTTCCCAGCAAATCTAACTGTCTTCAGATTCCTCCGCATCACTAGGGGGAACTAGGGCGACAGCAGCGATCGCATCGTCCTCATCAAGTTTTTGTACCCGGATGCCTCCGGCCGATCGCGATTGGGGAGTAATAGCATCGACGGATTGACGGATGATAATGCCCCGTTCGGTGATAATCATAAATTCCTCGTGGGGGTTAACAACGTGCAGAGCCGCTAATTTATCGTTCTTTTTGCGGAATTTAATCACTCTGACTCCTAATCCCGCCCGATTTTGC
Organism: Microcystis sp. M083S1; assembly: GCF_020246405.1. Classification (NCBI taxonomy): domain Bacteria; kingdom Bacillati; phylum Cyanobacteriota; class Cyanophyceae; order Chroococcales; family Microcystaceae; genus Microcystis; species Microcystis sp. M083S1. The sequence goes on along the minus strand of NZ_JADBTB010000117.1, from coordinate 14,465 downwards.
AGACGTAGGAGGGTAACGGGAACCCGTTTTCCTAGTCCTGCCATGGTAATCGCTAACACCCAGGGGCCATTATTAGCCACTTCGGGGTTAATTTCTTCGCTTTCGTCCTCGGTTTCTTCTTCGTTAGATTCAGCGATTTGGGCGACAATTTGACTAGGCAGGATGTCCATACTAATTAATTCGTCACCTGAGCGCAATTTCATCGATTTTACGCCTTTAGTTGCCCTTCCCAAGGAGCGCAATTGTTGACTATCGGCCTTAAAATGAATGGCCATCCCCTGACGAGAACCGATAATGACGCTATCTTCCTCTTTAGCCAAGCGAACCCAACGTAGTTGATCACCGTCTTCGAGAGAAATGGCGATTAAACCGTTCGATCGAATATTACTAAAGGCAGCGAGGGCGGTTTTCTTGATAAATCCCTTTTGTGTGAGCATAATCAGGTAATTATCCTCGCTGAACTCGCTGACTGCCACCACCGAGGTAATTTTCTCCCCTTTGGGAATCTCTAACAGTTGCACGATGGGAACGCCGCGAGCGGTACGCGAACCGGTGGGGATATGATAGGCATTGAGACTATAGACAACCCCGCGATCGGTGAAAAAGAGGACGCTATCGTGATCGCGGCAGGTGATAAAGTGATCGATGCCGTCGTCTTCTTTCATTTTTGCGCCAGCTTTGCCCCTTGTTGCCCGATTTTGGGACTCAAAGGTATTAACGGGCATTCTTTTGATGTAACCCTGTTCGGTGACGAGAATTAAGGCCTGTTCGTTGGCAATCAGGTCAGTTTCGGCGATTTCTCCTTCCCGTTGTTCAATATGAGTGCGACGGGGGGTAGAGTGAATCGTTTTGATCTGTTGCAGTTCTTCCTCGATAATGCTGTCGATGCGTTCTTTTCTGGCTAAAATATCCTGAAGATCGCCGATTTTTGTCAGTAATTCCCCGTGTTCTTGCTGAATTTTCTCCGATTCTAGGGCGGTTAACCGTCGCAGCTGCATTTGTAGGATTGCGTCCGCTTGCACCTCTGAAAGACCAAAATTCTGCACTAATCCCTCTTTTGCACTAGCTGTGTCGGCAGCACTGCGAATCAGGGCAATGACTGCATCGAGACTAGCGAGGGCAATTAGTAAACCCTGAAGGAGATGATCTCTTTCCTCGGCCTTGCGGAGTTCATAACGGGTACGACGGGTGATAACTTCTAGGCGAAAATCGAGGAAAACCCGGAGAAACTCCCTTAAAGTCAGTAATCTCGGTTCGTTATCGACTAATGCCAACATATTCGCCCCAAAATTGGACTGGAGGGGCGTTTGTTTATAAAGATTGTTGAGGACGACGCGGGGATAGGCATCCCGTTTCAGTTCGATCACCACCCGGATGCCGTCGCGATCGCTTTCGTCCCGCACATCGGAAATACCGTCTATTTTGCGATCATTGACCAAATCGGCGATTTTTTCGATTAATGCCGCTTTATTGGTTTGATAGGGCAGTTCGGTGATAATAATAGCATCTCGATCGGGTCTTCCCCTTTGTTCGATGGTTTCAAAGGAGGCGACTCCCCGCAGGGTAATAGAACCCCGGCCGGTGGTGTAAGCTTCCTGAATACCGTCTCTGCCAAGGATATGCCCCCCGGTGGGAAAGTCTGGCCCCGGGATATAACGCTGTAATTCTGTATCGGTGAGATCGGGGTTATGGATGAGGGCAACGGTTCCATCGATAATCTCGGCCAGGTTGTGGGGGGGGATATTGGTGGCCATACCGACGGCGATGCCGGATGAGCCATTAATTAGCAGTTGCGGGACTCTAGAGGGTAAAACCACGGGTTCCTGTTGGGAACCATCGAAGTTATCGGCAAAATCGACGGTTTCTGACTCTATATCCTGTAGTAGGGCGTTGGTGGCCAGGGTGTGCAGACGACACTCGGTATAACGCATGGCCGCCGGGGGATCGTTATCGATCGATCCGAAGTTACCATGACCGTTAATCAGGGGATCGCGCATGGAGAAATCCTGGGCCATGCGGACGAGAGCATCGTAAACAGCAGTATCCCCGTGGGGGTGGTATTTTCCTAATACTTCCCCGACGACTCTAGCGCATTTCCGGAAGGGGCGATCGGGGGTTAATCCTAGTTCGTACATCGCATAAAGAATGCGCCGGTGTACGGGTTTCAGTCCGTCCCTAGCGTCGGGCAAGGCTCGCCCAACGATGACGCTCATGGCGTATTCTAGGTAGGAACGGGACATTTCATTGCTTAAGTCTGTGGGGACGACATGATCCTGGGCGGCGGTCATAGGGGGGTTAACTCCAATAACAAGGCAAAAAAAGCGTTTTTGTGAGTAAATTCGCTAAAAATCGGGCTTTTACCCTTTTGATGTGCAGAATATGCCCATTTGTACGACTATTTTACCATAAAATCTCTCTTTTTTGGGGTTTAGAATAGTGTCAAGTTAGCAGCGATCACAACAGGAAAAAGCAAATGGTGAAGACTACTTTTAGCAGTTTTTCCCTCGATAATTAGGATAAAATAAAAATGCGATCGAGAGTTAATATTATGGACTGATCGGCAGCTCGAGAATCGATGATAATTGAGATTAATGATCCCTTAACTCCAGCGAAGACTATTAACCTGATTTTCCCAGCGCAAAAATTCCCCCAAAATGCTTACTCCTCTCCTCTGGCAAAGTGCCAATCCCCACCCCGATAGTCTGGATAATTTCCAAATTATTAGCCAATGGTGGCAAGATTTAAATCTTAAGGAAGTCTTCTGGCAACAGCGTTTAATTACCGATACTGGCTCTCTGGAAGATATTAATTGGGAGCAGCAAGGTTTTGATGAAAAATTTAGCATTCAAATGCCCCAAATTCGGGGGATTACCCTCTATTGGCATAAATCTACTTTTGCTGACGAAAGAAGCATGACACCTAAACAATTAATTTTAGATCGGGAACAGGAGCGATTATACATTTATCCCCAATCCCAACCTAGTTTAGTTATTCGGGTGACAAAACCCCATCTGGTTTATCAAAAATTCGAGCTAAAAAATCCTCTTCTGGTCGGCAAAAAAGCGGAAAGTGAATATATTTTACTGATCAGGGATAAAGAACAGCAAATAGAAGTTAAAATTAATCTCAGTCCCGAAAATTATCGGCAATTTTTAGAAACCATGACCGAGGAGCAATAATGTGGCAGGGAAACCTAGAACTAATTTACAAGCAAAAAAATCTCGCAACCGAGATTAATCACGTCTATGCTACCGCCCCTTTAAAAGTACAAAGACCTTTTTATCCCGAAGGAAAAAACCTTTGTCATACGGTGATTTTACACACGGCGGGGGGAATAGTTGGCGGTGATGTTCTGCAACAAAAAATTCATCTCCAAGCCGCTACTAATGCCCTGATTACCACTGCTTCTGCTGGAAAAGTTTACCAGAGTAACGGTCAGATAGCTCAACAATTAATCGAGATTAAAATCGATGACAATGCTGGTTTAGAATGGCTACCCCAAGAAACAATTATCTTTAATGGTGCGGTATTTCGCCAACATTTACGAGTGGATTTAGGGGAAAATAGCAGTTGGTTGGGATGGGAAATTACCCGTTTTGGTCGCAGTGCGAGAGGGGAGAAATTTTTAGCGGGAGAATGGCATTCTAATTGGGAAATTTGGCGATCGGGACAACCTTTATGGATTGATCGATCCTTCCTGTTGGGTGGTAAAATGATCGAGGGATTTTCCGGTTTAAATGATAGCGCCCTGATCGGTACTTTAGTTTATATCGGTCAACCAGTGGGCAGAAATTTAATCGAGAAAGTGAGAGATTTTTCCCTAGAAGGAGAGATGGGAGTTACTAGCACTTTAGGAGATGGTCTTTTATGTCGTTATCGGGGTAATTCTAGCGGTGAAGTGCGACAATGGTTTCAGCAGGTTTGGCAAATTTTAAGGCTAGAAATGAGCGATCGAGAGGCAATTATTCCGCGAGTTTGGTTATCGTGGTAAAGGCGGTCAATTTTAATTTTTTCAAGTCACTTGAATGCCTGTATCGGTGATTGGAGCTATCCAAAATTGTAGATCGGGAGCGACGAGAATTTCCCGGGCCTCTTTAACGATAGTTTCCGCCACTTCCTGAGATGAACAGAGAGTAAAAACCGTCGGGCCAGAGCCTGACATCATCGTTCCCAAGCCGCCTAAATCCCCTAGAACCTGTCTTAACTCGGCTACGAGGGGAAATTCGGTTAAAACCACCTTTTCGAGGTCATTGTGGATAAATTTGCCGATAGCGGCTGGTTTTTTCTGGGCGATCGCTTGTACCAAAGCCCCAGAACTCACCTGCTGACGACGGTGATGAAATTCCTCTGGAGAAGACAGATAGGTATCCTGAAATTTTTGCCGATAGCTTTGGTAGGCCCAGGGTGTAGAAACGGATAAATGATCGTATTTAGCTAAAATGACCCATAATCCGGTCAGAGGAGCGATCGGATCGAGAATTTCTCCCCTTCCCGTACAGATAACGGTTCCTCCTGTCACACAAAAGGAAGTATCGGACCCCAATCTTGCCGCTAAAGTTTCTAATTCCGGACGGGTTAAGCCTAATTCCCAGATTAAATCGATGCCAACTAACACCGCCGCCGCGTTGGTGGAACCCCCCGCTAAACCAGCAGCCAAGGGAATATATTTCTCGATGGTGATATCGATGCCGCCGTAATTGGCAAAGATGCGGGGGAATTCCCTCGCCATCAAAGTGGCGGCGCGATGGGCGAGATTACTGCTATCTTGGGGGACGAGGGGATGAGAGCAAAAGAGGCGGAATTCCTGCAATCCGTTCGGCCGGAGAGTGATGCGATCGCATAATCCCACCGTCTGCATCACCATGACTAACTCGTGGAAACCATCAGGGCGATCGCCAACGATTTCTAGATATAAGTTAATTTTAGCGGGGGCTAGAAGGGTATAACTGTGCATTTGTCAAGAAAAAAAATCTAAAATTTTGGCAATTGACCTAATTTTTCCGCCAAGTCAATCCATTGCGATAAACTGAGATCTTCGGCGCGAGCGAGGGGATTAATTTCTAATTGTGTCAGGATTTGGCTTAATCGATCGCTATCCAGACAATTTTTTAGATTATTGCGTAACATTTTGCGCCGGTTGGCAAAACCCCAGCTAATTAAAGTGGATAAAAAGGCAGCATTACTGACATTATTCGGCAAAACACGGGGCAAAAGCTGAATTACCGCCGAATCCACCCGGGGAGAGGGGGAAAAGGCCCGCCGGGGTACGTCACAAATCCATTGACAATCGGCAAGGTATTGAATGCGGACGCTGAGAGCGCTGTAAGCTTTGGTGGAGGGGACAGCGACTAATCTTTCGGCGACTTCTTTTTGTACTAAGAGGGTAATACTCTGATAAGGGGGGGTGAAGGGATGGGCGATCGAACCGAGCAGCTTTTCCAGGATCGGACCGGTGATATTATAGGGAATATTAGCCACTACTTTATTAACTGGCGGCAGTTGCTCCAGTTTAAGGCTAAGAAAGTCGCCCGGGATGAGATGAAAGTTATCTTGTTGGCCAAATTTTTTATTTAAAATTGTCCATAGATCTCGATCAATTTCTACAGCGACAACCAATTGAGCGCCATCGAGAAGACGACGGGTTAAAATGCCTGTACCCGGGCCGATTTCTAATACCCGATCCTCTGATTGTAAATTAGCAGCGTCGATGATGCGATCAAGTATCGATTCATCTTTTAACCAATGTTGTCCAAAACGTTTACGCGGTTGAATTTTCATACCTCTATTTTAAAATCAGAGGGTTGTCCTCGACAATAACACCCCTGAAAATATGGGTCATGCGATCGATAACCGCATCAATTATCATAGAGCCTAGGCAAAGATAGCAAAAAAATTAGAGACAATGTCAGATTTGAACGATGTTTTCGCAATTGTAGCAGGAGCGGTTCCGGGGGCGTTATCTCGTTATCACATTACCGAATGGACAAAAGCAAAATTCGGCTTGCGCTTTCCATCTGGAACCTTTATTATTAATTTAACTGGCTGTCTAGCTATCGGTTTCTTTTTGGCTATTTTACCCAGTTTTTCCTTTTATTCCCACCAACTAGATTTAATGGTTAGAACGGGATTTTTAGGAGCTTATACCACCTTTTCTACCTATAGTTTAGATACCCTGATACTCTGGCGCAATCAACAAAATTTTCTCAGTCTTTTTTTTGCCGTTGCTAGTATCATTTTCGGATTGATTGCCGTGAGAATTGGGGCAGCTATTGCCGAAGTTTTTCTAGGTTAAGTAGGTAGGCGTTAAAAACTATCAGATGCCCCCCTTATTAAGGGGGGACTCAGGGGAGATCCCCCCGCCTATCGGCACCCCCCTTATTAAGGGGGGCAGGGGGAATCGAACCTAAAATCCATTTTTAATTTAATTATAACCAGCTACTTAATTCTCCAATTTATTGACTATTGAAGGGCAGGAGAGACAGCATGAATTTTTTCAGGGGACGTTATAGTTTATCCGTGGCGATTGGGGCTATTTTTGGGGCTTTGAGTCGTTTTTATATTGCAAAATTAGTTGAAAGTCTTTTCGGTCAAGAATGGCAATTTTTGGGGACATTTTTTGTTAATCTTTCTGGCTGTTTAATTATTGCCTATATTTTTACTATGATTAGGGAAAATATTCGCATAATTGCCCCAGAATTAGGATTGATGATTGCCACGGGTTTTTGTGGTTCCTATACAACTTTTTCCACCTATAGTTTAGAGGTCAACAAGTTTTTAGAGCAGGGAAACTTAACTTTCGGTTTAATTTACTGGTTGGGCAGTGTTCTTGGGGGGATGATGGCACTTAAAATTGGAGTTATTTTAGCAAGAACAGGTTTTCCTAGATGAGTTATTAAATAGATTTTGCGTCTGATCCCCCCTGCCCCTAGGGTTGATTCATGGGGTTGATTCATGAATCAACCCTACTACCTTGATAAGGGGGGTGTCTGACAACTTTTAACACCTAACTACTTAAGCATCTCAGCACAGTTGAGACCATCTTTTTCCTTTCCTACTCAGTCTTAATAAGTAATATCTCCACTGGTTTGAAACCAACTGCCTTCGAGGAATCTTAGTAAATGGACTGTTTTGACATTTTCACGCCATCAAGGGGTATAGAGGGCGATTTTCCCAAGATTATCGCCCCGCTCAAACCCGTTCCACCCGTCACAAAAGCACCCATTGTTCAAACTTTCCCCTGTCTTCACTTTCTGTCGGTAATTGAAATTTAATCACTTTAACTCTGTCATTACTATACCTTAATCTTAGTCAAGATTTAAGCTTTTCTTGATATAATTTTGGGTCTGGTTATCTTAAACTAAGAGCAGCCAATCTTCAGTAAAAAAACTCCTATGGATCCATCTCCAGAGTCAACTTTTGTTTGTCCGATTATCATCGAAGACGACAGAACAGGATTAGACACAGAAACTATCCGACGGGCTTTAAGGGATAATTTACTCTATATTCAAGGTAAATTACCGGAATTAGCCAGCAAAAACGATCTTTACATGGCCCTGGCCTATACCATACGCGATCGTTTATTGCAGCGTTGGTTAACCACCCAACAAACCTATCTAAAAAAAGATGTCAGAACCGTTTGTTATCTCTCGGCCGAATTTTTAGTCGGTCCCCATTTAGCTAATAATTTAATTAATCTCGGTATCTACGAACAGGTTCAGAAAGCTGTCAGCGAATCGGGATTAAAACTAGAAGAATTAATTGCCCAGGAAGAAGAACCAGGGTTAGGAAATGGTGGTTTAGGTCGTTTAGCTGCCTGTTATCTTGATTCCCTTTCTACCCTAGAAATTCCGGCTATTGGTTACGGTATTCGCTACGAATTTGGTATCTTTGATCAAGAAATTCACGACGGTTGGCAGGTGGAAATAACCGATAAGTGGTTACAGTATGGAAATCCCTGGGAAATTGCCCGACCAGAATCATCGGTAGAGGTAAAATTTGGCGGTTATACCGAATCCTATACCGACGAAAATGGTAATTATCGCAGTCGTTGGATTCCCGATTATGTAGTCAAAGGAATTCCCTACGATACCCCAATTCTCGGCTATCGAGTTAACACCGCTAATACCATGCGTCTCTGGAAATCAGAAGCTTGTGAATCTTTTGATTTTGGTCGCTTTAATCGTGGCGATTATTATGGTGCGGTGGATAATAAAGTTCACTCGGAAAATATCAGTAAAGTTCTCTATCCTAACGATGAACCAATTCAAGGCAAAGAACTGCGTTTAGAACAGCAATATTTCTTTGTTTCCTGTTCCCTACAGGATATGATTCGTATTCACTTACATGAGAACCCCAGTCTCGATAATTTTCATCAAAAATGGTCAGTACAATTGAATGATACTCACCCTTCCGTCGGGGTAGCTGAGTTAATGCGCTTGTTAATTGATGTGCATCATTTCGATTGGGATAAAGCTTGGTTTATTACTCAAAATACCTTCGCCTATACTAATCATACTCTTTTGCCAGAAGCTTTAGAAAAATGGCCTTTGAGTATTTTTGGTCGTCTTTTCCCCCGATTAATGGAAATTATCTACGAAATTAACTATCGTTTCTTGGATAAAATTCGCATTATTTATCCCCATGATGACGGCAAAATATCCCGTTTGTCTATAATCGATGAAAGCGGCGAAAAATACGTCCGTATGGCTCACCTCGCCTGTGTGGGTTCCCAGGCAATTAATGGGGTGGCAGCCCTCCATACAGAATTACTTAAAAAAGATGTTCTGCGCGACTTCTATGAACTCTTTCCCGAAAAGTTTAGCAACAAAACCAATGGAGTTACTCCCCGGCGCTGGATAGTTTCTAGTAATCCCCGCTTAACTTTTGCGATTACCGAAAAAATCGGCGAAAATTGGATTAAACATCTGGAGGATTTACGCGGTTTAGAAAACTATGTGAATGATGGGGGATTTCGGGACTCTTGGCGACGAATTAAATACGATATTAAGGCAGATTTAGCCAATTATATCGATAAAAAAGTCGGCATTAAAGTTGATCCTAGTACCCTCTTTGATGTGCAGGTAAAACGCATTCATGAATATAAACGGCAACATCTCAACGTTTTACATATCGTTACTCTCTATCATCGCCTCAAAAATAATCCCAATCTCGATATTACCCCCCGTACCTTTATTTTTGGTGGTAAGGCAGCCCCGGGTTATTTTATGGCGAAATTAATCATTAAATTGATTAATTCTGTGGCAGAAGTGATCGACAATGATCCGACACTTGGAGGAATTTTAAAAGTGGTTTTCCTACCCGATTATAATGTCACCTTCGGTCAACGGGTTTATCCAGCTGCCGACTTGTCCGAACAAATTTCCACCGCCGGGAAAGAAGCTTCGGGAACTGGTAATATGAAATTCTCCATGAATGGGTCTTTAACTATCGGTACTCTCGATGGGGCAAATATCGAAATTCGTGAAGAGGTGGGGGCGGAAAATTTCTTCCTTTTTGGCTTGACAACCGAGGAGGTTTATGCTAAGAAAGCCGCTGGTTATAATCCCCAAGAATACTATTACCATAACGAAGAATTGCGGGCAGTATTAGACCTCATTGGTTCGGGATTTTTTAGCCGGGGTGATAGTAGTTTATTTCGTCCGCTTGTGGATAATCTTATCTACGATGATCCCTATATGTTACTGGCCGATTATCAATCCTATATCGACTGTCAGGAAGAAGTCGGTCGCGCCTATCAAGATCAAGAACATTGGAGTCGTTTAGCAATTCTTAATCTGGCCCGCATGGGAAAATTCTCTAGCGATCGATCGATTCGGGAATATTGCGAGGAAATCTGGCGGATACAACCGGTAAAGATTGAATTACCCGATTATATTCAAGCTAATGCTGGTTTATCGGTAAATTAGAACAAATCTAGGCAGTGGGATCCTGTTCATTTATCTTACTGCCCACAGGTTAACTAGCCCCGGGTGACTCTAACCTAAATTTCTACGGGATTGACGGGGCTCGAACCCGCAACTTCCGCCGTGACAGGGCGGTGCTCTAACCAATTGAACTACAATCCCATTTTTGCGACAATTCTAATTGTAGCTTCATCATTATGGTTATGTCAAGCACCTCCAGGAAAATTTTTTTGAGGGGGAGGGAATTATGAATTATGAATGATGAATTATGAAGTGGGGAGAGGAGGAATTATGAATTGGGGAGTGGGGGGAGACCACTGCGAGCCGTTGCGGGGGGAGAGGGGAGTGGGGAGAATAAATAAAAATAATCTCCAGCCTCCTGCCGACCGCCTGATCTCAACAAGCAATTTAAATTACGAACAGCTTATCAATCCTGAATTAAAGCCAAAAAATCCCCAATTAGGGACCGGACCCTCTTTACAATGGGATTGTAATTAAGCTTGTTGGGAGCCTGAGCTATGACTAACCCGAATTCGATCGAACAGCTATCGCAGGAATTACTCGATCTAGACCAAGTAGATGCCGATACCGGGGCAGATTTGCGGCAAAAAGCCCAAGAAATCCTCGCTGAAACCAGTATTGACCTGCCGATTCGAGAAGCGATCGCCGATAGTCTCAGTCAAGGCAATCAACTACTGACCCTCAAAACCGTCGGCAAGGAAGAAAGTTACTAGCACATTTGGGGTCAAAAGTCAAGATGAAAGAAAAATTTTTTTTTGTCTGGCTGGGGCGGTTTTTGGCCTCTTTTGGGCTGTTATCGGGGATAAGTGGCTGTAATTCCCCTCTTTTGATCACTCCTCAAGTTCCCACCGGTGGTTTAAATAGTTTTGCTCCCGATCAATTTCCCAGTTATAGTGCTGATGGTCGCTATTTAGCCTTCGCTTCCGATCGCTCCGGTCGTCGTAGTATATATTTATTCGATCTGCAAGAAAAGCGCCTAGTTAATCTTCCTAACCTAAATCGTGGCGATTCTAGCCAAGATCAGCCATCTTTAAATGCTGACGGTCGTTTAATTGCCTATATCTCCAGCGAACGCGGTAAAAGTGATGTTATGGTTTATGATCGTTCCAGATCCCGTGCAACCCTGTTAACCGCTAACCTGCGGGGAAGCGTCCGCAATCCCACTATTAGCGGTGATGGTCGCCAAATTGCCTTTGAAACCAACCAAGACGGTCAATGGAATATTGCGATCGTTAACGGCCAATTTTAAACTTGTTCTACTCGGTCTTAATCGTTAAAACCTGTGGAGGAGTGGCATCTGGTGGATATAAAAAATTTACCTGTACTACACGCCAATCCCCCGGAGGAATAGTCAGACTCACTAAAGATTGCCCCTCTTGTCCGCGTCTTTGGACGAGATGGAAAAATCTGCTTTGTGCCTGTCCCTGGTCATCGCTATAATTGACGGCTACTGTTCCCCGAAAAAACACTTGTGGGGCAGCCGGATCGAGAAAACGCAAACCCTGCCCGATAATATCCTCTTTAATCGGTGTTTCTAGCGCAATAGTCACCGTTTTCGCCTCATCACTCCCATTAAATAGAGGTAAACTTAACCTATATTCCACACCGTAATTACCATGAGCTTGATAGGCCGTATCGGGATAGCGAACTAACATACTAGCACTTTGATTTTGTTCCGTTCCCAATTTGCCCCCGGGTAGGGTACTAATCCCATAGGCTATAGATTGACCAGAATCAGGAATATTTAACCATAAAGAAGCTCGATCGACCAATCGGGCAGGCCAGGCTGAACCTTGGGACACCCCCGCTACCCGTCCATAAATTATCTGTCCTTGACTATGGGGAGGAGTGGGCGCTCGATCGCGCGGAGTCGATAAATCGCCTTTTTCCAGCAAATTTTGCCATTCTGTCAGATTTGGGGGTCTTTCCTGCCCATTTTCGTCTAGGGATGCATAAAGAGCTAAACTAGCAGCGTAGAGAAGACCGTCACTTTCCAGACGGAGATAAGTAGACCTCCCGTTTAAGGGTGGAGTCAAATCGCGCACGGGAATCGCCGCATTTAAGACCATAAAACTCTCCCCCGCCGGAATAATAATCCTATCGGGAAAAATATCCTGACGCTGCCCCATTAAAATATCCCCCATTACCCGACTTCCTGGACCTGCAAAAACTGTCCCCTGATTATTTTCCACTTGTGCAGGTAAATCGATAAAAGCTGCATCCGGTTGACTCAAATAACTGGCCCCTTGCAGAATTTTAACGGTGACGGGATTAGGACTGGGATTGTGGAGTAATATACCCAGATAAAGGGTGCGTAAATTATCGGGAAAACTCCCCCTCGCTACATGGTGGGCAAAAATATCAAAGCGTCCCTGAAAAGCATAATTTAAATGGGCCGAGGGGAAACTTTTCTCTTGGGGGGGAAAAGTCGAAAGCAAAATCCCTTCTCCTAGCAATAATTCGGGACTATTGCTGTTAAAAACGGGAACTTGATCTAGTTGATTCGGCAAAGGACGCACCTGCGCCGGTCGAATTATTTCTACAATAGGAGGAGTTTGGGCAATGGGTAGTAAAAAAGGTAACATCACACAAATTACCATCTCAAGATAATTATTTTTTGATCATAGCATTACTGGCTCGCTCCATTTAGATAGTATTCTGTTTGTCCATATCTAGAGGATTGTTTAATATTTCTTTGGGGTGTTAGCCGACCTTTTTAGTTAAGTAGTTGGTTATAATTAAATTAAAAATCGATTTTGCCTTTAATCCCCCCTTGATAAGGTAGGGTTGATTCATGAATCAACCCTACCCTTGATAAGGGGGGTGTCTGATAATTTTTAACGCCTACCTACTTAAGTACAATCAAGAAAAATTATCAAATTTACCAATCGTTATTTGCCCTTGCCATTGAGCAAATCTATTGTCATCATAGACTAAAATCTAGATGTAGCCGATGTCTAGATATCGATCGAGCCAGAATTGTTATGATAAATTCATGAAGTTTTATAACAGTATTTGCCCGTGAACAGGAACCAAATTGACTATCTCAGGATTAGTTTAATCGATCGCTGTAACTTTCGCTGTCAGTATTGTCTGCCTGAAGATGCAGAATTGGCCTATGTTCGAGCGCAAGACTTACTCACCCGGGAGGAAATTCTTACTTTAGTCAAAAATGTCTTTATTCCCCTCGGTTTCCGCAAATTTCGCCTTACTGGTGGGGAACCTCTCTTACATCCCGAAGTAGTGGAGATTGTGCGCGATATCGCCTCTTTATCTGCCACTAGCGATTTAGCCTTGACCACTAATGGCTATTTACTTGACAATTTAGCCGAAATGTTGTATGAAGCCGGACTAAGAAGGATTAATATCAGTTTGGACTCCCTCGACCCCGACACTTTTGATAAAATTATCGGTAATCGCGGCCGGAGTCGTTGGCAAAAAACTTGGGCAGGTATTCAAGCAGCCCAGAGAGTGGGTTTTGACCCCTTAAAATTGAATGTGGTGGTGATTCCGGGGATAAATGAGGCAGAAGTGGAAGATTTAGCGGCTTTGACCATCGATAAGCGTTGGCACGTCCGTTTTATCGAGTTTATGCCCATCGGTAACGGTGATTTATTTCAAGAAAAAGCTTGGATTGCGAGCGAGGAATTAAGGGGGCGAATTCGGGCAAAATGGGGCTTAAATGAGGGTCAAGTGCGGGGAAATGGTCCGGCCGATGTTTTTCAAATTCCGGGGGCTAAGGGTACAATTGGCTTTATTAGTCAGATGTCGGAATGTTTTTGTGATCGCTGTAACCGCCTACGTCTTTCGGCCGATGGTTGGTTGCGTCCCTGTCTCCTCAACGAAACCGGACAAATTGACCTAAAAACTGCCCTCCGTCAGGGAATTTCGCCGGTAGAAATCAGGGAAAGAGTGCGGGAATTAATAGAACTGAAGGCAGAAATAAACTTTAAACTGCGTGATTCCGGCACATCAAGTGGCATTTATACCCGTACTATGTCGCAAATTGGCGGCTAAAAATCTACTGTCCGAATTCTATTCTAGCCTGTTCTACCATTTCCACGGTAACTCGATCGGAACCAGCATGACGAGCTAATTCTTCTGTCCTTTGACGCGCTTGGGAACGAACAAAGTAGGGAATATTTTTCAGTTTTGCCTTGGCTTCTGCGGTCCATTGTAGTTGATCGGAAAAATCTAGAGCTTCCATAGATTTAACATATAGTAGTCCGTCTATTATACCAAAAAAGATTAGCTATTTTGAGATAATGAGTTTCTTGATAGCGACTCTTTTTGACCTTTCTTTTAATTTTAGGTTTCTACTAGGTCGAAATTTACTCTTTGATATAAATCTTGAAAAGAAATCTGCCAATCTACCGACAGCAATTGTAAAACCGCATTTTCCCCCGTGACGAAATCAATTAACCATTGATCATCCTTTTGTTTATAGTAACGTTCCACACTATAACTAGATTGTTCGATCAGAATATATTCCTGAAAAGTTGGCAAGGAACGATAGAATTT
>NZ_JADBTB010000116.1:0-23821 GCF_020246405.1 Microcystis sp. M083S1 | reverse complement strand
GGGTAAGCAACCGCTTAAAAAACCCAGTCATCGCAGGATGAACGCACCTTGAAAACTAGAGTTATGGGGTTCTATAGGGGAATGCTCCTATAGGTAAAAGCTCTAAGCGTCAAGTACCAGAGAAACCAATTATTTTAGAGGTTTTGAACTGTATCCTAGGGCATAGGAAAACAGGCTTCTGTAAGGGAGCGAAAGTCTGAGGAGAGAACCACCTCTGGGTGGGATTTCGCCAGGAATCTAATTCAAGTGGACTCGTTGAGCCAGAAATTCACAGCAGTGATGCTAGAAGAATCCACGTCTGTTTAAGGCGTGGGGTATGTCAAACTAAAAATTGTCTTAATATTCTAACCCTGTTGATCATGAAATCTCGTTATCGGCTGCGTCTTCAGATCTGTCTTGTCTTTCTTATTGTTGCTCTGACGAGTTTGTCTCCTTGGCTAACCCCTAGTGCCTATGCGGGAATCGATGACGACCGCCTCGATGGTAATATTTTTGTGGTCTATGCGGGTAATGGTTCCCTCGTACCACCGCGTTTAAATTTAGCGGAAACTTTTCAACGGAAAATTCCAGCTATAATCGTCTATTATCTGGATGATAGTAGTGATTGTAAGCGATTTGCGGCGATTGTCTCCCGTTTTCAAGAGTTTTACGGTCGCGCCGCCAGTATTATCCCTGTTACTGTCGATTCTATCCCCTTAAAGTCTTCCTATCGTCCCGATGAACCGGGTTACTATTATCGTGGTGGGGTTCCCCAAACGGTGGTTTTAGACCAACAGGGTAAAGTGGTTTATGATGGTTTGGGCAATGTTAAATATGAAGATGTGGATGATGTCTTAAGAAAGGTTTTTGAGCTTCTGCCTCGATCAGAATCGGTAGAGTTAAAAAGACGCTCTTTTAACGAGTTTAACGCTGAATTGCGCTAGTTACCTCCTTTTTATCCTCAATTGAACCAAAAATAATCATTTAGAGATGCTGTCAGCAGCGTCTCTATCTTGTTTTTAGGAACAATAAAATTATTTACTTATTGCTTTTATTATCATTTAAGATTTATTTGAACCGATAAATGCTAGGCAATTCAGATTTTATCTGGAGTAACACTTGAAAAATATTGGCAATAGTGCCAGACTGGAAAAAGTTTGCTAACCTAATTATACTGAGAATAATAATCATTCTTGTAGGTGTGGGAGACAGCAATGAAAATAAAGCAAAATTTCCTAACAGCAGCGATATTACTGGGTTTTTCTGGTCCGGTACTGGCTAATAGTCTCGAAAACCTCTCTAGTAACCCCATGGCACAGGTGACGACGGTGAATCAATTGCGGGATGTTTCTCCCACCGCCTGGGCTTTTGAGGCCTTAAGAAGTCTCGTGGAGAGGTATGGTTGTATAGTAGGTTATCCTGACCGCACTTTTCGCGGTGAACGCGCTTTAACTCGTTGGGAATTTGCCGCCGGGTTGAATGCCTGCTTAAATACCCTAGAAAGATTGATTCAAGAAGGAGTAGCGGTATTAAAAGAAGATCTAGACAAAATCAAGCGATTAGTCAGGGAATTCGAGACAGAATTAGCGGCCTTAGGGGCTAGAGTTGATAACTTAGAAAATCGAGTCGCTTTTCTGGAAAATAATCAATTTTCCACCACTACTAAATTAACCGGGGAAGTGGTGATGGCATTATATGGGGTAGCCACAGGAGAAAAAAACGGTGGTGAAGGGATTCCCCAAGTACCAGCTTTTGGTTATCGGGCCCGTTTAGAATTAAATACTAGCTTCACAGGCAAAGATTTACTCTATACCCGTCTAGCAACGGGAAATATTGCCGATTTAGCCGATACCACGGGAACTTTTGCCAGTACCTTAGCCTTTACCCAACCGGACGGCAACGATTTATTGGTAGAAGTTTTAAACTACAGTTTCCCCGTCACGGAAAATATCCAACTCTGGTTAGAAGCGACGGGAGGTGCTAAAGATGACTTTACCAATACCCTCAACTTTTTGGATGGAGATGGTGCTAGTGGGGCGCTTTCCGCTTTTGGTACTCGCAATCCCCTTTATTTTGCCCCCGGACAAACTGGACTCGGTTTACAGGGTAATTATGGGGCTTTGCAATTCAGCGCCGGTTATCTTGCTGGGGATGCTAACGATCCTAACCCGGGAGCGGGTTTATTTAACGGTTCCTATACTGCCCTAGGGCAGCTGGGTTATGTTCCAAACGATAATTTTGGCATTGCTTTATCCTACTTTCATGGTTATAACCAATTAGACACGGGAACGGGAAGTCAGCGCTCGAATTTCCGATTTTTCACCGAAGAACTATTCGGGGAGGCTGTCCCGACCATTAATAATAGTTTGGGTTTACAATTTAGTTGGCGAATTGTCGATGGTTTTGTCCTCGGTGGTTGGGGTGGTTACACAAAAGCTATCACCCTTAGCACCTTAGATGGACAACTAGAACGCGGGGATTTAGATATCTGGAATTGGGCGGTAACTTTGGCTTTTCCTGATTTATTTAAGGAAGGAAATACGGCCGGTATTATTGTTGGTATGCAGCCCTGGGTATCTAGTTCTAGTATTAGATTAAATGATGGCAGTTCCACTAATGATCCCGATACTTCCTTTCATATCGAAGGATTTTATGAGTGGAAACTTACCGATAATATTGCCCTTACTCCTGGGGTAATCGTGATTACTTCTCCTAACTCAAATAACAACAATTCCACCTTAGTTATCGGTACTATCCGCACGACTTTTACTTTCTGATTTGTCTAGGCAGCCGGTCAGAAATAAAGATAAAGTATGACGGGATTTGACATCATCTCTCGACGACCGGCTGCTGTTCCGACATTCCAAACCCTTAACTATAGCACTTTTCACGTTACTGAGGTATCGACAAGTTTTGCCAACAAAGGGTTCCCTTGCCCATGCCTCATTTTGATGAGGTGCTGCCAGAGCAGCAATGCCGACCCCTAGTTTAGAATGGGTTTGTAGGGGGAACGAAAATACTCAAGAATCTGATGGAAATTGGTAGTGCTAAACAAGTAATGATAAATCCAAAGAGGAATTATAGTGATGGATAAAATACTAGATCCCCCCGATCCGTAGGGGATTTTGGACAATTAGGCATGGCGGAGAGACACTTGATTTTTAGCGACTATTCTATCATCATTACTTCTTGAGGACTACCGTAAAAAGCAAAAAGCGGCTAAGTTTGCCTTTTGCTCCCTCTTATCTATTCCTCTCGATAATTTTCACTCAAATCATGAAAAAACGCTTACAATGGCTAGGTTTAATCATTATCACCCTGATGGGTGTCCTAGCTTTTCGTTCCCCGGCAATTGCCCAAACCCCGCGACATTTTACCGATTTAACTTTTCCTCCCCTTCCTGAAGTTACAGTTCCCCAATACGAACGTTATCAACTAGATAATGGTATGGTGGTTTATTTAGTGGAGGATCGGAGCTTACCTTTAGTGAGTGGTACGGCGATGATTCGGACGGGAGGAAGATTAGAACCGGGGGAAAAAGTCGGATTAGCCGATATTACTGGAACCGTGCTGCGTAGCGGTGGCACGGAAAAACATCCTTCTAATGTCTTAAATCAATTATTAGAACAAAGAGCAGCCCTCGTAGAAACCTCGATCGATCTTAACTCTGGAACTGCTAGTTTTAGCGCTCTTAGTGAAGATTTAGAAGCAGTTTTTAATCTCTTTGCCGAGGTTTTGCGTTCCCCAGCTTTTGAAAGTCAGAGGGTGGAATTAGCTAAAGTTCAGGAAAAAGGAGCGATTGCTCGACGTAATGATGATCCCAGTGATATTGCTAGTCGGGAGTTTAAAAAGCTAGTCTATGGTGATAGTAGCCCCTACGCTCGTACTGTAGAATATAGCACTTTAGCTAATATTGATCGTCAGGATTTAATCGATTTTTATCGTACCTATGTCCGTCCCGACCAAATAATTTTAGGAATTGTCGGTGATTTTGATTCTCAGTCGATGAAAGCATTAATCAATAAGACTTTTAGCGATTGGAAAAATCCCGCAACTGCCCCTAAAATTGTCACCCCTTCGGCAACCCAAAAAAATCTTCAAGGTGTCTTTATTGTCAATCAACCCCAATTAACCCAGAGTAGCGTTTTATTAGGTCATCTTGGTGGTCGTTTGGATAGTCCCGACTATCCCGCTTTAACGGTATTAAATGAGATTTTAAGCGGTTTTGGTGGTCGTTTATTTAATGAAGTACGTTCCCGTCAAGGATTAGCTTATTCTGTCTATGGTATCTGGAATAGTCGTTATGATTATCCCGGTTTATTTATTGCGGGAGGTCAAACTCGCACCGATGCCACCGTACCTTTTATTAAGGCAATTTTAGGCGAAATCGAGCGCCTTCGCAATCAACCCGTTACTGCCAAAGAATTGGAAGATGCTAAAAATGCTATTCTCAATTCTTTTGTTTTTAAGTTTGAGAAACCTGCTCAAAATTTATCGCGATTGATGACCTATGAATACTATGGTTATCCCCAAGATTTTATCTTCCGTTATCAACAAGCGGTAAAAGGGGTGACAATTGCCGATATTCAACGAGTGGCCCAACAATATCTGCAACCGAATCAAATTGTGACTCTAGTAGTGGGTAATGAACAGGAAATTCAACCTCCTTTATCCAGTTTGGGAACTACGGTTAAAACTGTTGATGTCACCATTACACAACTATAAATAAATCTAGGTTGGATGGAGCTAAACTAGGTGAAATCCAACCTAAAAAAATTAGATAAATATAGCACGATAGATGACTTTACAACTCACAATAAATTATCCTGAAAATTTACCCGACTTTCTTCAAAAAACCCGCGAGGAATTCGAGAGAGAAGCAACCTGGGCTATGGTAGTAAAACTCTTTGAGATGAAACGTATTTCGTCCGGTATGGCTGCCAATTTATTAGGAGTGGATAGGGTTAATTTTTTATTGAGATTGACCGATTTTGGCGTAGGGATGATTGACTTGACAGAAGAAGAACTATTATCAGACCTTGAAAATGCCTAAAACTGAAGGTGACGTATTGCTAAATTACAGCCCTTCTCGTAAAAAAAAGTATAACCTAATTTGGTATTGACTCCTGACTGCTGACGACCGACTCCCCAAAACGAAAACTTCCTATCTCACCATTGAGATAACTGCTGTAACTATTTTGAGATAACTAAGGCTATCATTGAGGAAAGTTACTGTTGAGACTCCTGATTAGTTTATTAATTTTTGTGTTAAGTAGCTAGACAATTAAACCCTTTAGAGATAGGGTTATCGTGGCTGATTTGGCTATTATATAGTTTTGTAAATAAATATCAAACTCAAGGATTTTTGAAGATGGTATGTAGCTAAACTGAAAGTATAGATTACAGAGGTAAAAATACTTATGATGCTACTACAAGATGTTGCGAGAACCTCTAGAGAACAAGCATTAATTCTGTGGTTTGAAGAAGTAGACAGCAAAGATGTGGGATTAGTCGGTGGGAAAAACTCCTCATTAGGCGAAATGATCCAACAATTAACCCCGAAAGGGATTAATGTCCCCACAGGATTCGCCACCACCGCTTACGCTTACCGTCACTTTGTCGAAAAAGCCGGACTAGACGCACAATTAAGACAAATTTTCCAAGATTTAGACGAAAACGATGTGCAGAACCTGCAAGAAAAAGGTAAACAAGCACGCACATTAATCCTCAATACACCGTTCCCCGATGATTTAAGTCATGCGATCGCTATTGCCTATCGCCGACTCTGTGAACGTTATGGCGATGATCTCTATCATTCCATCGATGTGGCCGTTCGATCGAGCGCCACCGCCGAAGACTTACCCGAAGCGAGTTTTGCCGGACAACAGGAAACCTATCTCAACGTGCAAGGGGTGAGGGGAGTTTTAGAAGCTTGCCATAAATGTTTTGCCTCTTTATTCACCGATCGCGCTATTTCCTACCGTCATCATAACGGTTTCGATCACTTTTCCGTCGCCCTTTCCGTCGGTGTCCAAAAAATGGTGCGTTCAGATCTAGCCACCTCCGGGGTGATGTTTTCCATCGATACGGAAACAGGGTTCAAAAATGCCACTTTAATCACCGCAGCCTACGGTTTAGGGGAAAATGTCGTGCAAGGAGCCGTTAACCCCGACGAATATCTGGTTTTTAAACCCACTCTTAAAAACGGTTACAAACCCATCCTCGACAAACGCCTCGGCAGTAAAGCCATCAAGATGATCTACGATGATGGAGGATCTCGTCTAACCAAGAATATCCGAGTTAACAAGCTAGAACAGGATCAATTCTGCATTAGTGACCAAGAAATCCTCACTTTAGCCCGTTGGACGACCCAAATCGAGGAACATTACTCGCAAGTGCGCGGAACCTACACCCCCATGGACATCGAATGGGCAAAAGATGGGATCACGGGAGAACTCTTTATCGTTCAGGCCCGTCCAGAAACCGTACAATCACAAAAAGCCGCTAATATCCTTAAATCCTACGAGATTAAGCAAAGAAGTCAAGTTTTAGCAGTGGGAAGGAGTGTAGGTGCGGCAATTGGTCAAGGAAAAGCCAGAGTCATCCTCAGTGTAGATAAAATCAACAACTTTAAACCGGGAGAAGTTCTCGTCACCAATCGCACGGATCCCGACTGGGAACCGATTATGAAACAAGCAAGCGCGATCGTTACTAATCAGGGTGGTCGTACTTGCCATGCCGCTATTATCGCACGAGAAATGGGCATTCCGGCGATCGTGGGTTGCAATAATGCCACGGAAACGATTAAAACCGGTCAGGAAGTCACCGTTTGCTGTGCGGAAGGGGATGAAGGGAAAGTTTACCTCGGATTGCTACCCTTTGAAATTCTCGAAACTCCCCTGGACAATTTGCCCCAAACTCGGACAAAAATCCTCATGAATATCGGTAATCCCGAAAAAGCCTTCGCTTTTGCCGATATTCCTGCCCAAGGGGTCGGTTTAGCCCGTCTAGAGTTTATTATCGCTAACCATATTCAGGCCCACCCCAGTGCCTTGCTGAAATTCCACGAATTGGAAGAAGGAGACGTAAAAGACCAAATCGCCGAATTAACCAAACACTACGAGGATAAACCCCAATTTTTCGTCGATAAATTGGCCCGGGGGATTGCCATGATTGCAGCCGCATTTTACCCCAAAGATGTAATTGTGCGGATGTCCGATTTTAAATCCAATGAATACGCTAATTTATTGGGTGGCAAACCCTTTGAACCCAAGGAAGAAAACCCGATGATCGGTTGGCGCGGCGCTTCCCGTTATACTGATCCTAATTATCGCGAGGCTTTCGCTTTGGAATGTCGGGCGCTGAAAATGGTCCGGGAAGAAATGGGATTAACTAATGTGATTCCGATGATTCCTTTCTGTCGTACCCCCGAAGAAGGGATGAGAGTCCTTGAAGAAATGGCGAAAAATGGTCTCGAACGCGGGGTTGATGGTTTGCAAGTTTATGTGATGTGTGAGTTACCAAGTAATGTAATTCTTGCCGACCAATTTGCTCAGGTGTTTGACGGATTTTCGATCGGTTCTAATGATTTGACCCAATTAACCTTAGGATTAGATCGGGATTCTGCCCTAGTTGCCCATCTTTTTGATGAACGGAATGAGGGAGTTAAACGCATGGTGAAAATGGCCATTGAAACCGCTAAAGTCCATAATCGCAAAATCGGTATCTGTGGTCAAGCCCCCAGTGATTACCCCGAATTCGCTCAATTTTTAGTGGAATTAGGCATCGATTCCATCAGTCTTAATCCTGATTCTGTCCTCAAGACTTTATTGATGGTGGCAGCAGTGGAGCAAGGACAATAGTTTAGTGACAAAGGTGGGCAAGTCCCACCTTTTTTTGTCTTGATATAAGTAATACTAAATCCGTCGAGTATAGGCTACATATCAGGACAGGCACTCAGGCAAAAGGGAGAATAAATAATCAGTTTTTACTAACCAGATTTAGTATTAGATATTGAGGGGTAATTAATTAAAATTCCCAACAGTGATTAGCATCCTTTAACGCGGCTTTTACCGTCGATAATTGACTGAAATTCTCCAATAAATAGAGCAAAATAAGATGGTAATTTCTTCTAAAATTAAGGAAAGTTTTTGATTATCACCAGAGAATAAATATCGATCCACCAGTTGATAACATTCATAGATTTTCAAGAATAATTATTAGTTTTTTAAGAGATGGCGGTACTTTTCTTGGAGATTTTCCGTTGCTTGAGTTAATTTTCCCTTGTCGTCTAAGATGGATAGTTTCATGATTTCCGATGAGGCTTTAATTAAAAGCAGTACCTCCCGAAACTTGGCTGCATCTTCCTCTAGATGAGGATTAAAATTAGCTCGTGACTCCAGTTCGGTTAAACTCTGAATAGCTCTACTATTCAGACTATGAACGAGGTATTGTAACTCCTTAATTCTGCGCTGAACTTGTCCTAAAAAACCCTTACTTTTATCTAACTGAGCTATTTTATTATCCACTTCCTTGGCGTATTCGATAGCTTTAGTTAGGGCCTTTTTCCCTTCTCCTCCTAAGACAAAACCACCAATCATTAAAGCAGGTCCGACGGTAATACCTCCTAAAACCACTGTTCCCAGGGCCATACCACCACCACCGGCAGCTAAAGAACCACCTCCTAACCATGCTAAGGTAGCATTCCAAGCCGCTACCCCACTAAGTCCACTAATTGCTGTTCCTGTACTAGCAGTACCGAAAAGACCAATTAATCCTAGGGTTCCCTGACTGGCTGCCGAAGCGACTCCCACTACTTTTAAACCCCCCACAGCCAAACTTTGCGCGTCTAACACTTCTGCTTTATATTCCTTGAATTGTTCGGCAGAAAATCCCTCAAACCCTTCTAAGAAGCGTTGATGGGATTGGGAAGAATTTTGACCAAGTCTTTGACCTATTCTTTGATCAATTCTGCTAATAAACTTAATAAATCTGCCGATGGTGTTGATTTTGACATTAATTTGCAGTTGACCGTATTCTTCCGCAAATTTTTGGGTAGCTTGAAACTTTTTTTCTAGGGATTTGTTGGCTTTTTTATATCTTTGTTCGGCACTTTTGCCAATTTTTTGCGCCTTTTGTAGCTTGGATACACCATCAGCACCAGCACTAACTCCCACACCAGCAGTAACTAAGGCCGCCGCACCAAGAATAATCGGGATAATAAAGATCATGACCGAAAAGCTCCTAGTTTATTCAGTTTTGTAAAATTCTACCAACATAGTTAAAAAAAAATCAAGGATTGTATCGGTAGAATTACGGCCCTCTTATTCTTTGTGTGATTAGTTTAACTTATATAGAAGCGATCAATCTTTGTGTCCTTTGTGTCTTTGTGGTTCGTTCCACGCACTCGCCAGCAAGACTGTATTTTAGAATAGATTTTACCCACCGAACCCAAGAGAGCCGAATCACTGAATAGCTGATAGCTGGTAGCTGAGGATTTATAACTTGCGTTCGTAACTTAACAAGGTATTTTTTAATAACATTGCCACTGTCATCGGACCGACACCACCCGGTACAGGAGTAAGATAACTAGCTACTTCTAAAACTCCAGCATAGTCCACATCCCCCACCAAACGGTCAGCGACGCGATTAATCCCCACATCCACCACTACCGCACCAGGTTTTACCATATCCGGGGTGATTAAATTCGCTTTACCGACCGCAGGTACTAAAATATCGGCACTTCTGGTTATTTCTGCCAGATTTTCCGTGCGCGAGTGAGCAATAGTTACCGTAGCGTTTTCCTCCAATAACATTAAAGCTAAAGGTTTCCCCACTAGAATGCTGCGACCCAGTACCACCGCGTGCTTACCGGCTATGGGAATATTATATTCTTTCAGCAGTGCCATGACCCCCGCAGGAGTACAACTGCGGATACAGTCCTCACCCCGCACTAAACCGCCTAAATTGAGAGGATGTAAACCATCAGCATCTTTTTTCGGGTCAATTTGGTAGAGAAGGGAAACCGCGTCTAAATGCTTAGGTAAAGGTAATTGAATTAAAATCCCGTCCACCCGCTCATCTTGATTGAGACGGACAATTTCCGCTAAAACTTCTAGTTCATTTGTATCGGTTGGAAAATGACGACCAAAAGAGGCCATACCGATTTTAGTACAAGCTTTCTCCTTATTGCGGACATAAACGGCACTAGCGGGATTATCCCCCACCATCAACACCGCTAACCCCGGAGGTCTTCCCATTGGAGATTTTAGCGTCTGGATGCGCTCTCCTAGACCAAGCTGGATTTTTTGAGCTAAGGCTTTCCCGTCGAGAATTTGGCAAGTAGTTACGGACATTCTATGATAATACCGAGAACAAAAATCTTTCGGATCTATTCTATGGTCAAAAAGATTGGCTAATCGCACTCGTTAAGGTTAAAGCAAGAATGTCTATTCAGACTCGTGTAGGGCGCATCGGCAGTTTATTATTATTGCTAGGGTTATTCGGTTGTAGTACCCTTGCTGACCTCGGTATTGCCGTTCCCTACATCGGTGATCCTCCCCTAACAGCGATCGAGCAATTACAGGAAAAACCAAAAGGTGCTTTAGTTTATCTTAGGGGAACTGTGAGCAATTATGCCCCTTTTTTAGCGGGAGGAGCCTATCTTTTGCAGGATGGTTCGGGCAAGATTTGGATTCGCACCAATAGCAATAAATTACCCCGTCAAGGCGAAGAAATCGTCATTAAGGGCAAAATTGACTTTGAAGTTATTCCCCAGGGTTCCCAAAGCGTTAACGAATTGTATGTGGTGGAATTAGAACAGATGGATGCAGTAGCAGTTAATTCGGTTCCCACTCCTTCCCCGTCCCCAGAAATTAAACCTTCCCCCACCTCAGAAGTTAAACCCCCAGAAAATAATTCTCCCCCAGTCTCCACTAAACCCCTCGAAAATCCCCGACAGGTGACAATTCCCAGCGCAGCTGAAACAAAACCCCCAGCAACTCCCGTCGTTACCCCCGTTAAACCCAATCCCCCCGCGCAACCCGTCGCGGAAGCGATTCCCCCCAAACCCCCCGCAGTGGTTAAACCCATCCCAGATCCCCTCGATGCTTTCTTTTTACCCCATAAACAAAGCGAGAAATAGCTAGGGTTAGGTGTGGGAATTATGAATTATGAATTATGAATTATGAAGTGGGGAGAAAATACAAATAATCTCCTGACAACTGATAACTGACAACTGATAACTGATAACTGATGATATTTGTTGCTTTGGCGATTTTAGAACAGGACGGTCGCTTTTTAATGCAGTTGCGCGACGACATCCCGACGATTCTCTATCCGGGGGTGTGGGGTTTATTTGGTGGTCACTTAGAAGCGGGTGAAAGTCCAGAAATAGGGTTAAAACGAGAGTTAAAAGAAGAAATTAACTACGAAGCCCCTAGTTTACGCTATTTTCGCTCTTATAACGATGATAATCTCTCCCGTTATCTTTATCATGTACCCCTGACCCTGGAATTAAAAAAATTAGTGCAAACGGAAGGGCAAGATTTAGCATTATTACCCCAGGCTGCCATCCGTCAAGGGGAATACTATTCCGAGAAGATTAATCAGACTCGTTCTTTAGGAAAAATTCATCGCCAGATATTACTCGATTTTCTAGAAGTAGAATTATAGTGGATATTAGAGCCAGACAAGGAACTCCCCTATCTATACGAAAGTCGTAGTTAACACCGCTCCTCACCTCCCTCGAAGGCAAAATGCTCCCGCTTTTTGAATGGCTTTATCTAAACGTCAATCTTATTTTGGCTTTGTCTTTATGAACCAGTCGCGTCCCTCGTTCGTTTCCGTGCAGAAACTCCTATCTGGAGGTGCGATCGCTACCCTAGCAGTTAGTTCCCTGATGGTCTTTACCCCCGCAGCCAAAGGGGAAAAACCCTTAGAAGATAACCCGAAAGCGGTCATCGACCAGGTTTGGCAAATTGTTAATAATGAATTTGTAGATCGTAGTTTTCATCAAATTGATTGGCAAAAAAAACGTCAAGAATTGTTAAGCAGAAATTATACTAATCCCCAACAAGCTTACACGGCAATCCGGGAAGCTTTAAAGGAATTGGGTGATACTTATACCCGTTTTTTAACTCCTAGGGAATTTTCTGTCCTCACCAGTCAAACTTCTGGAGAATTATCGGGAATTGGGGTACGTTTAGCTCTCGATAAACGCACTAGCGATCTGGTCGTTGTCGATACGGTGAAAAAATCCCCCGCCAAGGAAGCGGGAGTGAAAAGCGGCGATCGCCTGATCAGAATTAACGGCAAACCCACCGCTTTAATGACCTTAGAACAGGCAATGGAAGCACTACAGGGAGAAGTGGGTACTAGCGTTAGTTTACAGCTTGCCCGTCCCGATCAAGGGGTATTTGAAGTGACTTTGACCCGGGTAGATATCGAAATTCCCTCGGTTAGCTATACCCTTAAACAGGAAGGTGGGGTGAAAGTTGGTTATATCAAACTGGATGAATTTAGTTCCCACGCAGCCGAACAAATGAAACAGGCGATCGAGGAATTAAGTCAACAACAGGTATCCGGCTATGTTCTCGATCTGCGGGGCAACCCCGGCGGGTTACTATTTGCTAGTGTCGATATCGCTCGTATGTGGATGAAACAGGGCAAAATCGTTAGCACCATCGATCGACGGGGCGGAGATCGCCAATTTATCGCCAATAACACCGCTATTACCGATTTACCCCTAGTAGTCTTGGTTAATAAAGGTTCCGCCAGCGCCAGCGAAATCCTCGCCGGAGCACTAAAAGAAAATGGCCGGGCGACTTTAGTAGGTACATCGACTTATGGCAAGAGTACCGTCCAATCGGTACACACCCTTTCCGATGGTTCTGGTTTAGCGGTGACAATTGCCCGTTATTATCCCCCCAACGGCGAAAATATCTACAAAAAAGGCATTAAACCCGATGTGCAGATCGAGTTAACCCAGGAACAACAGCTGCGCTTCCGCGATGATCCTTCTTTGCTGGGAACTAAGGATGATCCCCAGTACCAACAGGCGATCTCACTCCTACAATCCCATAATGTTAAACGTCCCGGCACTAGCAATCTCAATAACCCTTTGAGTAGTCGGGCCGAATAATCGTCCTAGAAAATCTGGGGAAACGGCGACTGTCTCGGCGAAATGGCGATTCTAGAACGGCCTTTAAAGCATTTAACAGCGCTCTCTCTCGCTCCCGTGCAGTTGCTCGTGATTCCCGCCCAAAGATTTCTGCAGCTACAAATTATGCACCTAAGCATAAGACGCAGTATAAAACTGTATCTTAGATTACAAATGCTCGATTATTCGCCAAAAAGTAACCTGATCAAAACCTCACACCCTGCTCTATAATTCCCGACGACCTTCTAAAGCTCTCGCTAAGGTTACTTCATCAGCGTATTCCAGATCGCCGCCCATGGGCAACCCAAAAGCGATACGGGTAACTTTAGTGAAGGGTTTTAGTAAACCCCCGATATACAAAGTCGTGGTTTCCCCCTCGACACTGGGACTGATAGCTAAGATAACTTCCTGAATTTTTTTCTGGCTGACTCTGGTGACTAAAGACTGTATATTTAATTGATCCGGTCCAATGCCATCCATAGGTGAGATAACACCCCCTAAAACGTGATATTTGCCCGAATATTCCCTAGTTTTCTCCAAAGCAATCACATCTCTGGAGTCAGCTACCACACAGATAGTCCCCGTTTCTCGGTTGGGATTGCGGCAAATTTCACAAATCGGTTCGGCCGAAAGATGGAAACAAACCTGACATAATCCTACTTGTTTTTTCGCTGCTACGATCGCCTGGGCCAATTCGAGCGCATCTTGTTCCGGTCGTTTGAGAATATACAGGGCCAAACGTTGGGCGCTTTTGGGTCCGACTCCGGGTAATTTTTGTAACTGCTCGATCAAACGAGCTAAAGGCGGTGTATAAATAGCAGTTAATCCTCTTATCAGTTATCAGTTATCAGTTATCAGTGGGTAAGTTATCAGTTATCAGATTTGAGTTTTCAAGTGAGCAGTGTTAAATAGAAGTTTCCTACTGTCTTTTCACTGATTACTGGTCACTGCTCACTGATTAAGACCTTTTTGGTAAACGGACATCGATAACACTGGTGTTGAAATTATAATTATCTCCTTCTAACTCGATTAAAGTGCCAATTTTCACCTTTTGACCGCCAACAACCGCACCAGTATCAGTAACTTCCGCTTGACCACTGAGAGTCATGATCATATCTTGAGAATAGTTTTCCGTGCGGGGGTCAGGTAGGACTTTCACACTACCATCCGGCTGCGGAACTAAGACATTTCTCGATAAAGGTTTAACATTTTTTATATCCACTTGACCGGCCGGTTGATTACGAATAACAATATTAGTTTTCTTCTCGGTATTGAATTGATTAATCAAAGCATTGGGATTGAGAACACTTAAACCCCGGACAATAACATCCACTTCTATGGGTTCTTTGGTAACTTGAGCGATCGTACTTTTACCACTCGTCCCCGGGACAACAAAAATACCGATAATTGTCAATAAAATTACTAAGGCCGCTCCGATATCAAGCAAGCTAAATTTACCGAATAAACGTCCTTTTGAGTCTAATAAATTCATAAGCGGTTCACTATAAAATTTTTGGGAGAAGGGAACAGGGGAACGGGGTGATGGGTAGGGTTGATTCATGAATCAACCCTACTATGAATCAACCCTAGGGTGATGGGGGATGGGGAGAAAATACAAATAATCTCCTATCTCCTGCCGACCGCCTCCTGTCTCCGTTCGGCTGATCTCACGGCCGAAGCCTGTCTCCTGAATCCTGCCTCCTAAGGGCTAATAGATTCTATCACGATCGGAATCTTGGTCGCGGACAGGAAGTCTGACTTAAGATAGAAGATCGGAGTCTCACACGGAGCGATCGATAGACAATGGCGGGTAAAACTCAACTTAAGAAACAGGAAAAGCAATTATCTCCAGTGGATCTGACCCCTTCTGACGGTAACAACCTCGAAAAAGTTGCCCCCGTTAAACATTGGTCGATCGAAGATAGCGAAAATCTCTATCGCATCCAAGGCTGGGGAGAACCCTATTTCTCGATCAATGCCGCAGGAAATATTACCGTCTCGCCCCAGGGAGAAAGGGGCGGTTCTTTGGACTTATACGAG
The DNA here is from genome assembly GCF_020246405.1 of Microcystis sp. M083S1. NCBI lineage: Bacteria > Bacillati > Cyanobacteriota > Cyanophyceae > Chroococcales > Microcystaceae > Microcystis > Microcystis sp. M083S1. The sequence goes on along the minus strand of NZ_JADBTB010000116.1, from coordinate 8,643 downwards.
TTAGTTTCGGCGATTAAGCGGCGGAATATCGGTTTACCCCTGTTGATTCGGTTTAGTGACATCCTTGAGGATCGGATCGAGCGCCTGAATGCCTGTTTTAGCCGAGCGATCGCCCGTTATAATTATGCCAACGTCTATCGCGGTGTCTATCCGATCAAGTGCAATCAACACCGTCACATCGTCGAGTCTTTAGTTCGTTTTGGCAAACCCTATCAATTTGGGCTGGAGGCTGGTTCAAAACCTGAGCTAATGATTGCTTTAGCGACCCTAGAACCTGCCTTAAACGGCAAAAATGACAAAACACAACCATTGCTAATTTGTAATGGCTATAAGGACAAAGAATACCTAGAAACTGCCCTGTTGACCACTCGTCTCGGTCATCGGCCTTTGATTGTCATCGAACAATTGGAAGAATTATATTTAACCCTGCGCGTCAGTCGTCAGTTAGGAATTGCCCCTCATTTGGGAGTGCGCGCGAAACTGGGGACAAAAGGGGTGGGCCGTTGGGGATGTTCCACGGGAGACCGGGCAAAATTCGGTTTAACCGTCCCGGAAATCTTAACGGTGGTGACGGAATTAGAACAAGCGGGGATGTTAGATTGTCTGCAACTGCTGCACTATCATATCGGGTCGCAAATCTCCGCTATTGGCGTTATTAAGGATGCCATTCGCGAAGCTAGTCAGATTTATGTGGAATTAGCGAAATTAGGGGCAAATATGACCTATCTCGATGTGGGGGGTGGTTTAGGGGTCGATTACGATGGCTCAAAAACTAACTTCTACGCCTCAAAAAACTACAATATGCAGAATTATGCCAATGATATCGTGGCTGAGGTCAAGGAAGCTTGTGAAGATGCCCAGATTTCATCCCCAATTCTCATCAGTGAAAGTGGACGGGCGATCGCTTCTCATCAATCGGTGTTAGTCTTTGATATCCTGGGTAGTAGCGAGGTTCCCCAAAATCCCCCCGATCCCTGCAATGGGAAAGAACACCTCATCCTCCGTAATCTCTGGGAAACCTACACGGGTATCGATGAGCGCAATTATCAGGAAGCTTATCACGATGCGGGACAGTTCAAAGAGGAGGCGATTAGTCTGTTTAATTTCGGTTATCTCAGTCTCAAGGAACGAGCTAGAGCCGAACAATTGTACTGGGCTTGTTGTCACAAAATTCTGCAAGTGGCCCGACAACAGGATTATGTTCCCGATGACTTGGAAGACTTAGAGCAAATTATGGCCTCAATTTATTATGCCAATCTCTCGGTTTTTCAGTCAGTTCCCGATAGTTGGGCGATCGATCAACTATTTCCAATTATGCCGATCCATCGTCTCGATCGAGAGCCTACCCAAAGAGGCATTCTCGCAGATTTAACCTGTGATAGTGACGGGAAAATTGCCCAGTTTATCGATTTGCGCGGGGACGTAAAATCCGTTTTAGAATTGCATCCGTTGGAGTACAAAAACGGTAAACATTCTCCAGAACCCTATTATCTAGGAATGTTTCTGGTGGGTGCTTATCAAGAGATTATGGGCAATTTACATAATCTTTTTGGCGATACTAACGTGGTACATATTCAGATGAGTCCCAAGGGATACGATATCGAGTATCTAGTCAAAGGAGATACGATCACGGAAGTATTAGGTTATGTGCAGTATTCTGCGGAAGACCTGTTAGAAAGAATTCGTCTTCGTTGTGAACAAGCTTTGCAGGAAAATCGCATGACTGTGGAAGAATCCCAATTACTCCTACAGGATTATGAACGCAGTTTGCGGCGTTATACCTATCTAGTGGGTGGGGATTGATGATTGCTCTTGCAGATCGAGTAATCGATCGAGGATGATAGAAAATAGACAAAATAGACAAAATAGATAGGCAGTAAAGGAAAACAGTGGAAAAGGGAACGCTGGTAGAATTTCGAGTGCAAGGAGAAAGGCGCTTAGGGGTGATCGATCGCCCAGAAGGGAAAAAAGATTGGATCGTCATCGATCAAGGGGGAAACCCGCATAAACTGCGTCCCCAACGCTTCGATTACATTATCAAAGCAGGTCCATCCAACTATAAAGAGATTGGCAATTTTCTGCGGGAAGTCCAACCCTATCTAGATCCTAGTGGTTTAGAAGTGGCCTGGGAATTATTGGCCGGGGAAAATCAGTTAGTCACTCCCGAAACCATGGCCGAGATCCTCTTTTCCGATCGCGGTCCACAGTTTTGCTATGCGGCCCATTGTCTCTTGAGTGATGATAAAGTTTATTTTAAAAATAAAGGGGATGGTTACGAGGCCCGATCGGAAAATCAGGTAGAGGAAATCAAACACCAGCTAGAGGTGGAACAACAGCGTCAACGGGAAAAAAGCCAATTTCTCCAACGTCTCCAACAGGCCCTGGCCGGTGAAACGGTAGAATGGTCAGAAAGCGATCGAATTCGTCTGGAATCTCTAGAAAAATTTATCCTCCAACCCGAACAAAAATATCCAGCAGCCATGGACATACTCTCGCTGCTGGGCCGTTCCCAAACCCCCGAGGCTGCTTTTGAATTGTTAGTCGATTTGAAATGGTGGAGTAGTCACGAAAACCTTTTCCTGCGACGCAGTTCCTACCCCGTTCAATTCTCGAAAAAGGTACTTGATGTGGCGCGTCTTAATTTACTCAATCCCCCTGCGGATGCGGATGTCAACAATCGTCTCGATTTAACCCACCAAAAAATTTATACCATCGACGATGAAAGTACCGAGGAAATCGATGACGGACTATCGGTAGAAATTCTCGCGGATGGTGGTCATCGTCTCTGGATTCATATTGCCGATCCTAGCCGTTTAGTGCTTCCCGATGATGAATTAGACCTAGAAGCGCGTCGTCGCAGTACCAGTCTCTATCTTCCCACGGGAATGGTTCCCATGTTTCCCCTAGAGTTGGCCGCCGGTCCAATGAGTTTGGTACAGGGTAAACTTTGTCCCGCATTGAGTTTTGGGGTAATCCTCGATGAAACAGGGGCGATCGCCGATTATCGCATCCATCCTAGTACAATTAAACCTACCTATCGCCTCACCTACGAAGATGTGGATGAAATGTTACATCTGGATCTGCAGCATGAACCGGAAGTGAAGATTCTCAACCGTTGGGCAAAACAACGCCACGCCTGGCGCAAATCTCAGGGATCGATTAACATCCAAATGCCAGAATCATCGATTAAGGTGAAGGATAACGACGAAATTATCGTAGAATTGCAGGAAGTTTCTCCATCTCGGCAATTAGTGGCGGAAATGATGATTTTAGCCGGAGAAATCGCCGGTCGCTACTGTCAGGAACACGAGATCCCCGTGCCTTTCCGCGGACAACCACAACCGGAATTACCCCCCGATGAGGAGTTAATTTTACTACCTGCGGGCCCTGTGCGTTCCTGTGCCTTGCGTCGCTGTATGCCGCGCAGTGAGATGACGACGATTCCTAACCGTCATGCTAGTCTGGGATTGAATACCTATTCCCAAGTAACTTCGCCAATTCGCCGTTATACTGACCTTTTGACCCATTTTCAACTAAAAGCCCATCTCCGGGGCGATAAACTGCCTTTTACCCGGGATAGAATGCAGGAAATTCTCTATAGTGTCGCTAGTTCGGCCCTGGAAGCCACCTCGGTGGAACGACAAACTAATCGTTATTGGAGTTTGGAATTTCTGCGACGACAGGGAGATCAAGTCTGGCAAGCTTTGGTGTTGCGCTGGCTGCGGGAAGAGGAAAATTTAGGCTTGATTTTATTGGAGGAATTGGGGTTAGAATTACCCCATCGTTTTGAGCGCTCGGTATCTTTAGGCGATCGCTTTCAAGTACAAGTTAGTCGCTCTGATCCCCACCGCGATGAGATCCGTTTTCGCGAGTTATCGGGTTTTGTCTCCTCCCAAGCAAGTTAATCTGTCAGGCAAAAAGGAGTCACTTATCAGTGATCAGTTATCAGATGTGAGTTTTTAGTTATCCCTCGATTCCTGAATTGTGACGCTCCTTCAGAGGTTATCTGTTGGTGTCCATAATGTAGAGCTTGATTGTACTTTGATGTAGTGTTTTGCAGGTGCTGAAAAGGGAGCATTATCAAAAGAGATCTGCTAGAATTAAAGTGTTTGTTGCCAAGCGATAGTTCCATAGATGGGTTAGAAATGGTTGATTTTAAGAAGAAGTTGGGTTTGAAATCAATTGAGAAAAAAGTAGATCCCGTTGAAATTTATGATGAGCTAGACAGAAGGAGCGAGACTGGTCCTTTGCGTCCAGTGCAAAGAGAAATTCTAACGAACTGGTGGTTGAATCGTAAAGACGATAAAGATTTAGCTTTAAAGTTGCATACTGGGCAAGGTAAAACTTTGATTGGTTTGTTGATCCTTCAATCTAAACTGAATCAAAAGAAAGGTCCCTGTCTATATGTGTGTCCCAACAAATACTTGGTGAAACAAACTTGCCAAGAAGCAGAAAAATTTGGCATTGGATATGTAACTATTGATAGCAGCAATTCTCTGCCTGATCAATTTCTAAACTCAGAGAAGATATTAATCACGCACGTTCAGAAAGTTTTCAACGGGAAGTCAGTTTTCGGAATTGGCGGAAAATTCACTAAAGTAAACACGATTATTTTAGACGACTCACACGCCTGTATAGATTTCATAAACGAATCCTTTAAAATAAAAGTAAACAATTCTCATCATCTCTATCAACGTTTGTTTCAACTGTTTGAAGACGATCTAAGAGAGCAAGGTGAAGGCAGTTTTTTTGAGATAAAGAATGGCGAAAGCACAACTTTTTTGCCAGTTCCTTATTGGAATTGGCAAGATAAAAAGTCAGAAGTTATACAAATTATTATTGAATATACAAGTGATACAAAAGTAATGTTCACTTGGGATTTAATCAAAGACAGTATTGATAATTGTCAATGCTTTTTTAGTGGCAAAGAATTAGAAATTTCAACTTATTTTAGTCCAGTTAACCAGTTTTCTACTTTTAGCAAGGCTGAACATAGAATCTTGATGTCAGCAACTACACAAAATGATTCTTTCTTTCTAAAAGGTCTTGGATTAAACGTTCAAGCTATAACTAATCCGCTTACTCCAGAGCAAGAGAAGTGGTCAGGTGAAAAAATGATCTTGATTCCCTCACTCATCCATGAGGAGTTGAATAGAGATTCCATTATTGTCAGATTTTCTAAACCAAGCCCTAGTCGAAAAGCAGGCTTGGTAGCAATTACCTCTAGCTTCAATAAAGCAAAGGTGTATCAGAATCAAGGCTCTGTAGTTGTCAAAAGTGAAAATATCTTTGAAGAGGTCAGTAAGCTTAAATCAGGTGAATATAGCAATACAGTAGTAGTTGTCAATCGCTACGACGGAATAGATCTTCCAGATGATTCTTGTAGGCTCCTCATTATTGACTCTATGCCATATTCGGAGTCATTAACCGAGAGGTACGAAGAAGAATGTAGATCGAATAGCGACTTAACCAATATTAGGGCTGCTCAGAAGATAGAACAAGGTCTTGGCAGGAGTGTAAGAGGCGAGAAGGACTACAGTGTTATTCTCATCATCGGAGATGATCTTGTAAAATTCCTTAAAAGTTCTAGCTCAAATAGATTTTTTTCATCTCAAACAAGGAAACAGATAGAGATTGGGCTAGAAGTCTCTGAAATGGCAAAGGAAGAAGATCTAAAAAACGGTAATGCTTATACAAAAGTAATACTTGAATTGATCAACCAGTGTCTAAAAAGAGACGATGGATGGAAAGAGTTTTATAAAGAGAAAATGGATGCGAACATTAACAGTAGTCCATCTTCTACAGGTAAGATACTGGAAATTCTAGAATTGGAAAGAAAGGCTGAGGAAAGCTTTGTCCAAAATGATCCTGAAAGTGCAATCAACCATGTGCAAAAAATAATTGACTTGTACTGTACTGAAGATCAAGCAGAGAAGGGTTGGTATTTGCAGACCCTTGCTCGATTCAAGTATAAGATCAGCAAGGTGGATTCTAATAATACTCAACAAAGTGCTTTCAAAAATAATTCTCAGCTTCTGAAACCTAGAGAAGGTATTAATTATAAGAAATTAAGCTATATAAGCGAAAATAGAATAAAACGAATTCGAGATTGGATTTCTTCGCATGAAAATTATCAAGAGCTTTCAATGGATGTAAATGAGATACTTGAAAATTTAAGTTTTGGACAGCCTTCAGAAAAATTTGAAAAAGCACTTCAAGATTTAGGCTATGCGATCGGTTTTTTAAGTCAAAGACCGGATAAGGAGTTTAAAAAAGGCTCTGACAATCTTTGGTGTGTCTCAAATGATGAATATTTCATGTTTGAATGTAAGAGCGAAGTCGAGGATTCACGCAGTGAGATAAATAAAACTGAAACTGGACAAATGAATAATCACTGTGCATGGTTTGAACAAGAATATAAGACAGATAAAGTAAAAAGAATTCTCATCATTCCTACAAAAAATGTTTCAAAACAAGGAAGTTTTACCCATGAAGTTGAAATCATGAGAAAAGGAACACTTAAATCCTTGAGAGATAGGGTCAAGTCCTTTTTCAAGGAGTTTAAAGACTATTCTCTCACTGAAATTAGTGACTCCAAGATGCAGGAACTATTGGTTTTCCATAAACTTGATGTTGAATCCTTGAAAAAAGAATACTCTGAAAAGTATTTTCAAAAAAAGTAGAAGAATAGACCTCTTGCATAATTTTTTTATGGTGTAATAGAGGGTTTGGCTTTTTTCTCAATTTTTAGATGGAAGTGGAAAAAATAATAAAATGTGATCTCATGGTTTAGGGTTCTTGTCCCCCTGTCAGATTGGTATGTTAAAATGAGGTGAAATAATATCAATGCGTGGAGTCATTCTCTGATATGAGTAAATATTCTAATTTTGACCCAACTCATTTTGTTGTCGAACCCGAAGAAACTGAACAAATAACCCAATTAAATCAGCTGCTTAATAGAGAAATACCGACGAGACTCGTAACTGAACAGGGAGAAAATGTCCATATTCCCGAATCGGTTTTAATGGTACTTCGTTACAGTGTAGCTGCCTTAGCATCGGGACAGGTAATTCAGTTAAATGTTACCCCTCAGGATTTAACTATAGAAGAAGCGGCTAACTTGTTAAATGTTTCTAACTCTTATCTAATAAAATTACTAGAACAGAGGCAAATTTTATCGACTAATGTAGGCAGTGATAGACGGATAAAACGAGAAGATTTGCTAATATATAAAGAGAGAAAATATCGAGAAAGAGAACAAATTTTAAATAACCTTGTGGCTATGACTGAAGCGGAAGGACTATACAGAAAAGATGAGGAATTAAACCTAGATGACAGCAGAGCCTAGGGTTGTTTTAGATGCTTGTGTTCTTATTCCTCAGTATTTACGCGATACTTTATTATCAATTGCTTGGCGAGGTTTATACTCCCCTTACTGGTCGAAATTAATTTTAGAAGAAACAACTCGCAATCTGATTAATCGATATAATATAACTTCAATAAAAGCCCTTAATTTAGTGGAGACAATGAAAGCAGCCTTTCCCGAAGCCATGGTTGAAGTGCCATCTGGTTTAATTGAGTTAATGACAAATGACTTAAAAGACCGTCATGTTCTAGCAACTGCTGTTATGGCTAAAGCTAATCTAATTTTAACTAATAATCTTCCCGATTTTTCACTGTCAGCTTTAGAAATTTGGGGTATAAAGGCTCAATCTCCTGATACTTTTTTAAGTCATTTGTTCGATGAATATCCCGAAGAAATTAAATTCAGTCTAAATCGGCAGGTCGAGAAATATAAAAATCCTCAAAAATCTCTAGCTGAATTACTAGAGTTTTTAGATAAAAAAGCTAATTTATCTAATTTTTGTCAAAAGATAACTAAAATTCTTTGATATAACTGAACTTCTCCAGTGTAAATGTACTAGCTATCTAAACATGGCTACAGAGGGAATCGCTTACTCTAGAGATTGATGACACTATCTGTTACGATCAAGTTAGCGATCGCTATACAGCCAACTCTACAGAATCGCTCTACTCCAGATACAGTCAACGGTAAAGCCATTTTCAAGCGAAAAATGTACCCAGTAGCCTCTTTTCAATTTTTTTTAGTATGTCTGTATGGGGGAAGTCCAGACATATCTATCATTAAATTTCGGTTTCAGCAGCTTCTCGTAAACGGCTAATTGTACTTTTCGCCTCTTTGAGTAGGTCATGCCAATCATCTGGAGGATGACTGGTCTCCAGCATTTGGCTCTCCTAGGTTTGGTGGGTAAAATGTATTCTAAGATACATTTCTCCTAGCGAGGGGGTGGAACGAACCACAAAGACACAAAGGACACAAAGATCGATCGATCCTATGTAAGTTAAACCGATCACACAGAACCTAGAAGAGCCAGCATTTTCCTAAAGACTCTATAAGCGTCTGTACTACTCTCATAAGCTCGCTTAGAGTTTTCATCATTGACCCAAGCGAGGAGAATTATTTTACTCTCTTGATGATATCGAAAAAACAGTCGATACTGCTGAAAAAACTTGGCTCTAAACCAGTGTTTGTAATCGTCTCCAAGCGTAGTTCCCAGTCGATACTCACTGCGAGTTGGGTCTTGAGGAATAGTATCAAAGGCTAACTTTGCTATGGCAGCT